>NZ_BJBV01000033.1:0-43528 GCF_036245925.1 Shewanella sp. M-Br | reverse complement strand
GCATGGGCAGGGCTTCAGATCTTACTTAGATGACTTTAGGTTTATAACGGCCTATTCATCTAGGAATGATTTTAAGATTTCTGAGCGTGAAGGGTGACGCAGTTTGCGCAGTGCCTTAGCTTCAATCTGACGAATACGTTCACGGGTCACGTCGAACTGCTTACCAACTTCTTCAAGTGTATGGTCAGTGTTCATATCGATACCAAAACGCATACGCAGCACTTTCGCTTCACGGGCGGTTAAACCTGCTAACACTTCGTGGGTGGCGTTTTTCAAGCTTTCGCTGGTCGCTGAATCCAGTGGTAATTCGAGGGTAGTATCCTCGATAAAATCACCTAAATGCGAATCTTCATCGTCACCGATTGGGGTTTCCATGGAGATAGGTTCTTTAGCGATTTTCAGTACCTTACGGATCTTATCTTCCGGCATCATCATACGCTCAGCCAGTTCTTCAGGTGAAGGCTCGCGGCCCATTTCCTGTAGCATTTGGCGAGAGATACGGTTCAGCTTGTTGATCGTTTCGATCATATGTACTGGAATACGAATCGTGCGCGCTTGGTCGGCAATAGAGCGAGTAATCGCCTGACGGATCCACCAAGTAGCATAGGTCGAAAATTTGTAACCACGACGGTATTCGAATTTATCCACGGCTTTCATTAAGCCAATGTTACCTTCTTGGATTAAGTCCAAGAATTGCAGACCACGGTTGGTGTATTTCTTCGCGATAGAAATTACCAGACGTAAGTTCGCTTCAACCATTTCTTTCTTCGCACGGCGTGCTTTGGCTTCACCGATTGACATACGACGGTTGATGTCTTTTATGGCAGAAATCGCTAAGCCAGTTTCTTCTTCTACTGCAGCAAGTTTGCTGCGACAACGAATGACGTCATCTTCAACCATTCTTAGGCCTTCGGCATAAGGTTTCGTTGAGGCTTTCTCAGTGTTGAACCAATCGAGGTTGGTTTCGTTGCCAGTGAAGAATTTGACGAAGTTTTTCTTCGGCATTTTGGCTTGTTCAACGCACAGTTTTAATACTAAACGTTCTTGAACACGTACGCGGTCCATCATAGTGCGCATGCTTTTGACTAAACGGTCAAACTGCTTAGGCACTAAGCGGAATTCTTTGAAAATTTCGCCGATTTCGAAGAGGGCTTTTACCGATTCAGGGTGTTCACGGCCCTTAGCTTCGATAATTTTCAGTGCGCTTTCGTAAGCGGCTCTGAGTTGACCGAATCTTTCTCGAGCTTCTTCAGGATCAGGCCCTTTGTTGCCTTCTTCTTCATCTTCGCTGTCATCGTCATCCTCTTCGTCATCTTCATCGTCCAGCTCTTCTTCAGATAATTCTGAGCCGATGTGAGTGGCGGTCGGGGCGACGTCATCTTCGTCCGGGTTTACAAATCCAGAGATAATATCAGATAAGCGCAGTTCGTCGGCTTCAAATTGGTCGAATTGCTCAAGGATCATAGCGATCGCTTGTGGGTATTCGGCGACTGAACTTTGAACTGTGTTGATGCCTTCTTCGATGCGTTTGGCGATAACAATTTCGCCTTCTCGGGTCAGAAGCTCAACGGTACCCATTTCACGCATGTACATGCGTACGGGATCGGTTGTGCGGCCAAGTTCGCTTTCTACTGTTGCCAGTGCTGCGGCGGCTTCTTCTGCTGCATCTTCGTCTGTGTTGTCTTCCGACATCATCATGTCATCGGCATCGGGGGCTTCTTCGAACACCCGGATACCCATGTCATTTATCATCTGGATAATATCTTCGATCTGGTCAGAATCGACCATGTCTGCAGGTAAGTGATCGTTCACTTCTGCATAGGTTAAGTAACCTTGCTCTTTACCTTTGGCAAGCAACAGCTTAAGTTGCGACTGCGGAGTATGATCCATAGATATCATCCAAGTTGGGAAACTGTTACAACGACGGACACTTAGCATAAGCCAAGTGCCGCGCAAATCGTCAATTATAGCCGTGTGCACATATCTGTGCTAGTCACTGGGGTAGCGAATGAGGACATTTTTGCCTCAGTTTAACCCTTTCATGACTGAGATCAGCTTCGAGAGCTGCATCTTCTCTTCTTTTGTATGAGTCTGTTTTAGACTCAATTCCTGATATCGTTGTTCAATATATTGATTGTTCAACCAAACCAGGGTTTGTTTAAACTTTTCGAGCAAGTTTTCATCCGCCACTTGATGGTCCCATTGGGCCAATTTATGGAGAGTGCCGCTGTAAGGGTGCTCTCGGAATTGTTCAAGTAGTTGTGCGCTGTTTAACGTTTGCTCTCGAGTCATCTCCAATAACAGTGGCAGCAATTCTATGCCTGGCATCTGCAAGTGGGCGAGTGCGGGTTGTGGGGGTAAACCCATACCCAGTTTAGGATGTTGTACTAGCAGTGCGATGGCGAGTCGCAATGGTGTACCGCGTCCTTTTAATCCTTTACTTGCCATTGGTTTAGCTTGTTTCACGCTAAAGCCTAGCTTCTTTTTCATATCTTCTGAGCTGTTCATTCCTAACTTGTGAGCTAAGTTCTCAAGCAGTAAATTTTGCAGCACAGTGTCTTGAATTTTTTCAATTAAGATAAAAGCTTGTTTCGCTAAGTTGCCTTTATCTGTACCGTATTTTGTCGCTAACGTGTCAAATAGAAACTCGGGTAGTGCAATGGCAGAGTCCATTAAGGTTTCAAATGCATCTTTACCAATTTTACGTACCATAGAATCAGGATCTTCGGCCTGAGGCAGGAACATAAATCGCACTTGATCGCCAGGCTTTAATAATGGCAATGCTGTTTCTAAGGCGCGCCATGCCGCTTCAGTACCCGCTCTGTCACCGTCGTAACAGCAAATCACTTCTTTAGCGCTGCGCAGCAAAAGCTGAAATTGCTCTGCTGTGGTCGAGGTGCCTAATGATGCGACAGCATAATCGACGCCAAATTGCGCCAATGCCACCACATCCATATAGCCTTCAACGATCAGTACTTTGTCTGGATCGCGATAGCGCTGCTTTAGTTCATAGAGACCATAAAGCTCATTGCCCTTATGAAATATGGGCGTTTCTGGAGAATTCAAGTATTTGGGTGTGCCATCACCTAAAACTCTGCCACCAAAACCAATGACTCGTCCGCGCCTGTCGCGGATAGGAAACATGAGGCGGTCACGAAATCTGTCGTAACGTTTCCCACTGTCGTTGCTAATTAACATCCCCGCAGTCAGTAACTTATCCTGCGCATCTTGATTCTGACGATAGCGGCCCAATAAGCTATCCCAACCGTCTGGCGCAAAGCCAATACCAAAATGTTCTACTACATCATCGGATAAACCGCGATAGGCAAGATAATCGATAACTTTTTGTTTATCTTGGTGTTGTCTAAGTTGGTTTTGAAAGTAAAGGCTCGCTTCTTCCATGAGTTGATATAAGTCACGGCTTAAACCGTCATCATGTCGCTTGCCTGTGCCTTGTTCTCTGGGAACCTCTAATCCAAGCTGGCCCGCCAAATCTTCAATGGCATCAATAAAATCGAGTCGGTCATACTCCATCACAAAATCGATGGCGTTGCCGTGAGCACCGCAGCCAAAGCAATGATAGAACTGTTTATCACGGCTGACGGTAAACGAAGGTGATTTTTCGCTATGAAAAGGACAACAGGCCGAGTAGTTCTTACCCGCCTTTTTCAAGGGCACCTTACGATCGATAAGTTCGACTATGTCAGTGCGAGCGATTAGCTCATTGATAAAATCACGAGGTATTGCCATTGAGTGCTTAAAATCCCGCCTTGCGCGAATTTAAACAAACAAGCCGCGCATAGGCACGGCTTGTTCATACAGTGAAACGCTAATTATTGCAATTTAGCACGGATCATAGCGCCGATAGCGCCCATGTCTGCACGTCCTTGCACTTTAGATTTCAATGCTCCCATTACTTTGCCCATATCCGCCATGGCGGATGCACCTACTTCTACAATAGTTGCATCGATGAGCGCCGCGATTTCCGCCTCTGTAAGAGGGGTAGGCAGGAAAGCTTCAATAACTTGAATCTCTGCTGCTTCCACGTCGGCCAACTCGTTACGACCCGCTGCTTCAAATTGAGCAATCGAGTCACGACGTTGTTTCACCATTTTGGTTAAGACCGCTATAACCTGTTCATCAGTCAGAGATTCGCGGGTATCCACTTCAATCTGTTTGATGGCGGCTAATGCCATACGAATAGTGCTCAAGCGCGCCTTCTCTTTGGCGATCATGGCCTGTTTCATATGGTCTTTTAGCTGATCAATTAGGCTCATATGAGATTAATATAAACGTACGCGACGTGCGTTTTCGCGAGAAAGCTTCTTAGCTAAACGTTTAACTGCAGCTGCTTTTGCGCGCTTACGTGCAGTAGTTGGCTTCTCGTAGAATTCACGAGCACGCACGTCGGCTAAAATACCAGCTTTTTCACAAGAGCGCTTGAAACGACGCAGAGCTACGTCGAATGGTTCGTTTTCACGTACTTTAATAATTGGCATACGCCATCACCCCTTAGGTGTAGGTTGTTCTGGTTCAATTGCTCGAACCAAGTCTATTTAAAATGGTGCGGAATTTTATACCGAGACACCTAGGCTTGTAAAGCCCTAAAACTGAGCTCAGTCCTATAGTGGACTCAATATGGCCTGCGCGACTGGAGTAATCGAGCGCTTGCAGGTAGAATTGGCGCCCTTTAGTTAGCAATTGATGAGACACCATGCGGGTTTTAGGTATTGAAACATCCTGTGACGAGACAGGTATCGCCGTCTATGACGATGAACTGGGCTTATTATCGCACACTTTATACAGTCAGGTTAAGCTGCATGCTGACTATGGTGGTGTGGTGCCTGAGTTGGCGTCGCGTGACCATGTACGCAAAATTGTGCCGCTTATTCGTCAAGCGCTGAAAGATGCAAATACTGAAATTGCTGATCTCGATGGGATTGCCTATACCAAGGGCCCAGGTTTGATTGGTGCTTTGCTTGTTGGCGCCTGCGTGGGGCGGTCACTGGCGTTTGCTTGGGACAAGCCTGCAATCGGTGTTCACCATATGGAAGGGCACCTGCTGGCGCCTATGCTTGAAGATGACGCGCCCGAGTTCCCATTTGTGGCCTTATTGGTCTCTGGTGGCCATTCTATGTTGGTTAAAGTCGATGGAATTGGCCGCTATGAAGTATTAGGCGAGTCTGTTGATGATGCTGCGGGTGAAGCGTTTGATAAAACAGCTAAGTTAATGGGGCTGGATTATCCCGGCGGTCCGCGTTTAGCAAAGCTTGCTGCTAAAGGTTTACCTGCAGGGTATAAGTTTCCGCGGCCTATGACCGATAGACCTGGACTCGATTTTAGCTTTTCGGGTCTAAAAACCTTTACCGCAAATACCATTGCTGCCGAACCTGACGATGAACAGACTCGAGCCAATATTGCGCGTGCTTTTGAAGAAGCTGTGGTTGATACGCTAGCGATTAAATGTCGCCGTGCACTGAAGCAAACAGGCTATAACCGCTTAGTGATCGCCGGTGGCGTGAGTGCGAATACGCGCTTAAGAGAAACCTTGGCTGAAATGATGAGCTCGCTTGGTGGACAAGTATTTTATCCCCGTGGTGAGTTTTGTACCGATAACGGCGCCATGATTGCCTTTGCAGGATTGCAGCGTTTAAAGGCGGGGCAGCACGAAGATTTGGCGGTAAAAGGTCAGCCAAGATGGCCGTTAGATACCTTGCCACCTGTGGCATAAAACGCCTTTGATGTTGATAGGTTATGTTGAGACAAAAAAACTGCGCTTATAGCGCAGTTTTTTATTGGGATAATGTTGTCACATTAAGATTTTTTAGGCGTTTTTTTACGTGAAACTTTGGACTCTTCACCTTTAAGTAACCGTTGGATATTGTCTTTATGACGAATAATGATAAGCGTCGATAGCATGGCAACGGGAATGGTAAATCTGTCGTCTAACAACCAAGTATAAAGTGGTGCAAGTAAGGCCGTCAGAATGGCTGCAAGGGACGAGTAGCGGCTAATTAAGAGTAGAACAATCCAAGATGCCATTAAGCAAATGGCTAAATCATCGCCAATGGGAGCCATAGCACCAAAAGCTGTTGCGACACCTTTCCCCCCCTTAAATCCAAAAAATACGGGATAAATATGCCCAAGGCAGGCGGCGATAGCGATAAGTCCGAGTGAGACTGCATCTATGCCCATCAGATAGGCTAAATAAGATGGCATGGCGCCTTTGAGCATGTCAAAAAACAACACCATGGCAGCCGAACTCGCGCCGCCAATTCGCAGTACATTGGTAGCTCCCGGATTACCTGAACCCTGTAATCTTGGATCGGGTAAACCCCTCATTCTACAAACCAGCACAGCACTCGAGATTGAACCTGCCAAATAGGCGGCCAAAATCATCAAAAGTGTCAGTGTTAATGGACTCACATTGGTTTCCTTACGCGTCTTAAGGTATTATCGCGCAACAATTTAAAAAGCTGACTCAGTTGTCAATCCTGCTATAGGTTTGCGGAATAACTCGCCCATTTGAGGTTGAGATATTTTCTGAATGAGCAAATCCTTTTAGGGCGTTATCCTACTGTGGATTGGCTCGAGTAGAAAGCAAATTAGTTATCTGTCAGAAGATTGCGGATTATACAGCTAGGATCGCTTTTAGCTTATCAGACCTCATAGTAGTAAGTTAGTTGGAGAAAGCATGGATAAAGTACTTATACGGCAATTACGCGTTGATACTGTGATTGGTGTCTATGAGTGGGAAAAGACAATCCATCAGAGCCTGTTGCTAGATTTAGATATGGCGTGGGATAACAAACCTGCCGCCGCGACAGACGATTATCAATATGCGCTTTGCTATGAGACAGTTTCCAATCGATTAACAGAACTTATTACTGAGCATCCAATCGAGTTAATCGAAACGGTTGCCGAGCGCGTGGCGGATTGCTTACTTCAAGAATTTAACGTGACTTGGGTGAAAGTTGTCGTGATGAAGCCGGGGGCAGTAGCCACTGCCGCGTTTGTTGGCGTTGAGATAGAGCGCTCACGTTAGATAAGAGTTTGATCAACTCGACTGTTGATTAAGAAATCATGTTTATCTTCAGATAAATTGGACATTGCATGGCACGTATTTATATCAGTCTAGGTAGTAATATCGAGCCTGAACAACATCTGCAAGCGGGATTAATATCGCTGCGAGCGTGTTTTGGGCCGCTGCGCCTCTCTTCTATGTATGAAAGTGAAGCGGTAGGTTTTAGTGGCACTAACTTTTTGAATATGGTTGCTAGTGCTGAAACTGATCTTAATATTGCTGCGGTAGTTGCGCAGTTTAAGCAAATCGAGCAGAATCACGGCCGGCTTGTCGGGGCGAAGAAATTTAGCCCAAGAACTTTAGATTTAGACCTGCTGCTTTATGACCATGTGGTATGTGAAACGCCCGTTACGCTCCCCCGTGCAGAGATAGTTAATAATGCCTTTGTGTTATGGCCATTAGCCGAGTTAGCGCCGGAATTGATTCATCCCGTGGTTGATAAAAGCTATGCCAGTTTGTGGCAAGAGTATGATAAAGAGTCACAGCGACTTTGGCCTGTGATGTTTGAATGGCCCCAAGGGCTGACGTTTTAATTTATTGATAGGATTGTCATGGATACGTTTCAGGTCATTATTTTAGCGCTTATTCAAGGGCTAACTGAGTTTTTGCCTATTTCTAGTTCTGCCCACTTAATTCTGCCTGCTCAGCTTTTAGGCTGGGAAGATCAAGGTTTGTCATTCGACGTGGCGGTGAATACAGGGTCGTTATTTGCTGTGGTGATTTATTTTAGACACGAGTTATGGACTATGTTTAATGCTTGGGTTGCAAGCATTTTTAAAGGTCAGCAATCCGAAGACAGCAAGCTGGCATGGTGGATTATTCTGGCGACGTTACCTGCTGTATTTTTTGGTTTTATGGCTAAGGATTTTATTGCAACTCACCTGCGTAATACAGAGGTTATCGCGGTCACGACAGTCGTTTTTGGTTTATTGCTGTGGTGGGCTGATAAGATGTCGCGCCGCGATTTAACAATCTATCAGACTGGATGGCGCAAAGCTTTGTTAATTGGTTTCGCGCAGGCGCTTGCTTTAATCCCTGGAACTTCACGTTCTGGTGCCACTATGACAGCGGCGCTAATGCTAGGTTTGAGTCGAGATGCTGCGGCTCGTTTTTCATTCTTAATGTCAGTGCCTGTGAGCTTAGGCGCGGCAATTTTAGTGGGTAAAGATTTGGCGGAAAGCGCGCTGCCAATTGATTATCAAGCATTGATCTTAGGCACTTTTATTTCCTTTGTTGCAGCTTATGCATGTATTCATTATTTCTTGAAAATCATCAGCCGCATGGGAATGACCCCGTTTGTTATTTACCGTTTGGCACTGGGTGCTGTGTTGTGTGGATTTATTTTTTTGTAGTCATTCCAGTTTAGTCATCATAGTGAAATTATGAATAATAGAATCGGGTCAAGTACCCGATTTTTGTTTTTGGAGCTTCCTCTTTTTTCTGAAGCTTAACTTATTTTTGGAGCTTTATATGGGTCTCGAATATCAGTGTCCAACCTGCGGACTTACGTTAAAACAACATAAAGCCTCCCAAGGTTTTTATTGTGCGAATAAGCATCACTTTGATCGAAATGAGCAAGGGTATTGGGTTTTTACTAAACCACAACGCCAAAAGCCGACAGGGGATTCGCGCGAGCAAGTTAGGGCTAAGCGTTTTCTTCTCGAATCAGGCATCTTTTCGCCTTTAATCGATAAATTGGCTGAGATAATCACCGGCTCTATCAAGCCTGACGCTTGTTTATTGGATTATGAATGCGCTGAGGGCTTCTATTTGCGTGCTTTAGCTTCCAAGTTGGCAGAGGTCGAAAATCCGCGAAACGTCCAGTACGTGGGTGTAGCGGACGCAGAAAATGCTATTTTTGCTGCAGCAAAAGCGCAGACTCCTGGGATCTTGTGTTTAAGCTCTTCTAAAAAATTACCCTTCGCCGATAATTGTGTGGATTTTATTACTGTTATTGATAGGCCGTTAAAGGGAAAAGAGTCTGTCAGGGTATTGAAAGACGATGGGACCATGTTACTGGTTATGCCTGGGCCACGACATCTATGGCAACTCAGAGAATATATTTATTCCGACTTGGCTGAAAAACCTTTCCAAGTGAATTTACCTTCAGCATTATTGGTAAAAGAAACTCAGTCACTGCGCTTCACCTTATCTGTTACCGGTGAGCAGGCATTAACGTTATTGGATATGGCACCCTATGCGTGGCGTGCAACTGACAAGATGAAACACGATATTCAAGCTAATCATTTTGAGTCGCTAGAAATTGATTATGTATTAGTCTTAGCACATAAACGCGTGAATGAATCGCTATAGGTTAAAACTTGCAGTCGATGCGGTTAATTTTAAGACAATTCATAGGCTTAGTTAGATGGTTTTTTGATGTTTTAAAAGGCTATATTACTCAAGTCTATGATTCTGTTTGACGTTTTTATGTTATTTTTATGTTGGATAGGCTGAAGGTGTTATTGTTTTTAACTTTAGGCCTATTTGTTCAGTGACAAATACAACCTTCTTATTGCCTTTGTTTCCCCATATAGCCTCGATTTTTTTATCTATAGCTGTGCTTTAAATTAATAGCTTTCATTTCCCATAAATACATTTTTTATGATAAATGAGGCTGATTGTTAGGGATGCTTAAAAACGTAAACGAGAAGTTTAGATTAATAACGCGACTTTATTTAAAAGAGGGATAGCACTCGTTTATACAGAAGTATGCCAAGGCTAACTTTTAGGGGGGAGGTAGGCGAATCGCCTTTAACATGCCTTTGGAAGTTTAAAATCAATTTAGCGATTTTGTATTGCCGCATTCGCTATTCTTTGCATGGCAATCTTGAATTGCAGGTATAAAAAAAGGCTTAGATTGATGTGCTTATCGCTTTCATCTTTCTTAAGCCTTTTGTCTTAACTTACTAAATAGTAAGCTAAATTACCTTTCATTACTTCTTGTAACGAGAAGCAACGTTGTCTAAACGGTCGTTTGCGCGTTTAGCTTCTGCTTGTGCGTCCATAGATGCTGCTTTTGCATCTTTAACGTCTGCAGACAGTTTGCTTTGCTCTGATTTCAGAGAACCAACATCAGCTGACAATTGATCAACTTTGTTGCCCAGAGTTGCAACGCTTTCTTCCAGAGCAGTAGTGTTCGCGCAACCACCTAGTAGGGCAGTCATTGCTAAACCAGCAATCATCAGTACTTTTTTGTTCATTGTAAAAAATCCCTTAAAATAGGTTGGATTTGAATGTTTCGTTACTTTGTAAGCGAAACTGCCTAATTATGACATAGCTATTTTAATTTGCTACGAATATTAATGTGTTTAACCACTATAGGCATATAAATTTTTTTTAAAAGCTTTTTTTCTATGTGATATCGACATTTCTAATCGTAAAAAGGGGCATTATTCACCATGCAGTGATGCACGACTTACAAATCCTTTACAAATTACTGGTTGTCCATCGGCAGTTTTGTTTGCATTTTTTGTTTAAACTGACTGACGGCTTCAACTCGATGTAAATTTAAGGCTTGTTTTATCTCTGCGCCTTGGAAACCAGTGGCAATGATGGCGGCAATATCGACATTATTGGCGACAGTGAAGCACTGAGTTAAATACTCTCCCTGAGGATATGGGATGTTTTCAAATCCTGTGCGGCCGCGCATATCTGCGGTGCAAGCTAATATAAGTTGCGTTAAGCGCTCTGGTTTACGCCAAAAGTCAGCTTTATCGAATATTTTAACGATAGTTTCGGCTCTGAGCTCGAATGCCTGATGGACGTTCTGATGTTGGTCGCTGACGAGTAACGCCAGATCGCGTGCCTCATTCGGTACTCGTAAACGTGTACAGAGGGCTTTTATGAGTGGCAAGCCTTTCTGGCCATGGCCGTGATGCTTTGGTAAATGCTCTTTTGGACTCAGTGCTTTGCCCAAATCATGTACTAGGGCGGCAAACCGAACGCTTTTATCCTCAGTCAGCAGTGCGGCTTGAGCTAGCACCATTAAGGTATGCACGCCAGTATCTATTTCAGGATGCCATTTTTCAGGTTGAGGTATGCCAAATAAGGCGTGAATTTCAGGGAATAGGACTTCGAGTGCGGCACATTGGTGCAGTACCTCAAAAAAGACCTCTGGGTGAGGTCCGCCTAAACTTTTATCAACTTCTTGCCAAACTCGCTCCGCCGTTAAAGCGCTAAGCTCATCGCTTGCGCTAATTTGACGCATCAGAGCCAGGGTTTCTGCGGCAATTTGAAATCCTAAGGCATGAAACCTTGCGGCAAAGCGGGCGACGCGTAACACTCGCAGTGGATCTTCAACGAAAGCATCCGACACATGGCGTAACAGGCGCGCGTTAATATCCTCAATACCATTAAAAGGATCATATAAGTTGCCCTTTTCATCTTGGGCGATGGCATTGATGGTTAGATCTCGGCGCAACAAATCTTGCTCTAAAGTCACATCAGGGCTGGCGTGGCAACTAAAACCACCATAACCCAGACCAATTTTTCGTTCGGTTCGGGCTAAAGCATATTCTTGTTGATTTTTGGGGTGTAGAAATACGGGGAAATCTTTACCCACTTGGCGGTAACCCTGTTGCAGCATTTGTTCTGGTGTTGCTCCAACGACGAGGTAATCTTTATCTTTAATGGGAAGATTGAGCAGGCTGTCACGTACAGCACCGCCGACGAGATATATTTTCACAGGCAAGATTCGGCTAATGTGTCATAAACATAGCTTATCATGCCCATTAAGGTGATAGATAAAGTCGTCGCGAGATATTTGCGCACTTATGTGTCACATTGATGTTGCGGATATTTTGACAATAACATTGGGACGCTTTAACGTGGGGCGTTATTTTTAAATTAGGATGATTGGTGGTATGTACAAGGCCTTTTACGGACTCAGCGATAACCCTTTTTCGATTGCACCCAATCCCCATTATTTGTTTTTGAGTGATAGGCACAGAGAGGCGTTGGCCCATTTAACCTACGGGTTAGGGGAAACGGGCGGCTTTGTGTTGCTAACAGGGGAAGTTGGCACGGGTAAAACGACAGTATCTCGATGTTTACTTGGGCAATTGCCCGATAATACCGACACCGCATTTATCCTTAATCCGTCGCTAACAGAGCTCGAGTTACTCGCCACGCTTTGCGATGAACTTAAGATTTCCTACGGCGACAATCCCACACTCAAGCAGTTGACCGACCACTTGAGTCGTTTTTTATTGGACAATCACAGCAAAGGTCGTAATACCGTGCTCATCATTGATGAAGCGCAGCATTTACGCCCTGAAGTGCTGGAGCAATTGCGTCTTCTGACTAATTTGGAGACGGACACTAAGAAGTTACTGCAGGTGATTTTAATCGGTCAGCCGGAATTACAGCTGTTATTGAAGCGCCAAGAATTGCGTCAGTTAGCTCAGCGGATCACGGCTCGTTATCATTTATTGCCGCTCAATGAAGATGAAATCGCCCTCTATGTGCTGCATCGTTTGCAAGTGGCAGGGCGGTTTGAGCCTTTATTCACCCGTAAAGCCGTTAACGTTTTGCAGAAATACAGTGGCGGCATCCCTCGATTAATTAACCTTTTATGTGAACGTTCACTGATGGCAGGCTATGCACAATCGCGGGTGCCCATAGATCATCATATGGTGCGGCAAGCCGCGGCTGAAGTATTAGGTGAAGAAGAACCGACTCAAAATAGATATCTGTGGCCGACAGCAACCGCTGCGGCGTTATGTGTTGCGTTTGGTGTGTCTTATTGGTTATTTACTGATAACTCAGTCAATACGGCGCCAGCGTCCAATTTGGTTACTGAGTCTGTGCCAACAAATGTGGCGTCATTAAATGCTCAAACCTTGGGCGGGGAAGACATCGCTGATAAGTCAGTAAAACCGACTAATCAACCAAGCGGTCAGACTTCCATTCCCGATCCTAATCAACGTCTGTTAAACGAGGCGATTAATCAGAGTCGCAATATCGATACTGCTTTTGCAGGTTTGTTTAGCGTGTGGGGCAAAGTGCCCTATAAAGGCTTGACAGCTTGCCAATCGGCGGTTGAGCAAGGATTAGCTTGCTATCAACAGCAGGGTAACTGGATGTCACTGACTCGGCTTAATTATCCGGCTGTCGTGTATTTGGTTGATGACAAGCAACAAGATTTTTATGGTGCAGTGCTTGCGGTAGAGGGGGAACAATTACTGATGCAACTGGGTGAGCAACAACTTTGGGTTGATAGAGCTTGGTTTAATCAACATTTCAGTGGCACCTTCGAAATATTATGGCAAGCACCTAATTTGCCTATGATGGATATCAGTCAAAAATCGAGTCCTGGTCAATTACAGTGGTTAGAGAATGCGTTAGCCCATGTGAATGGTCGTAGCCCCCGTCGGGTTAATCAATTTGATGTGCAATTGGAAAATGATCTTAAAACCTTCCAAAGTCAGCATGGATTAAAAGCCGATGGTATTGCAGGGAATCAAACATTAGTGAGATTAAATTTGTATTTAAGTCAGCAAGGCCCAAGGTTAACTGATGATGGGGCGCGCAGCTGATGTCCATTTTACTCGATGCCGTAACCCGCAATAAACAACAGCAACAATCACCGTTACCTGATGCTGTGATGACGCCAAGGGCGAATTATCCACAGCCTCGTAAATCGGGTGTGCCGATAGGAAAACTGTCTATATTAGTCGTTGCAGTTGCCGCAGGAATCGGTGTGGCTTGGGGATTAAGCGTTTGGGATAAAACTCGACTTCCTCAAAGTGATACTGTGGCAGTGGCTAACGTACTGCCATCAACGTCATCATTGCCAGCTTCGACTGGGATTAAAAATGAGCTTCAGTCTAACTCGGTTGGATCTGCCTCTGAGCTCCAAGTTGAGCCCAGTGCTGCTTCAGGTGTTCGGCTTGCTGGGAAAGTAGCGCTTCCTCGGACGCAGACTTTACCCGAGCTAACGGTATCGCCGCAATTTCAGGCTGAGACTGTAGTATCAAATGCGCCTCAAATGAATGCTAGCGCGAATATAACGACCAATTCTGTTGGCATGCCGGCTCAAAGTGATAGCAATTCGGGTTTTAGTGATTCAAGCTACGCAGATTATATGTCGACGTCAGCCCAAGTCGATGCGGCAAGTCAGGAAGCGGTTGTGCCAGCAGAGACGCAAGCACAGCAGCCTATGATGTTAGGTGCTAATGCCAATGAGTCGGGTCTAGCGAGTCTTGAAGCCCTGCGTCAACAAGTCAGTGCCGCGGCGGAAGATGTCGGTTTAGAGACCAATAAAAGTCGCGATGAAGATAAGTTAGTGGCTTCCTTTCAAAATGCATTAAAGGATGTGGAATATGTTAATGCTGCAGAGACGAATGTCACTGAAGCTAAATTAGATCCTATCCCTAAAACTGCTATGGATGAAATTCCGAAATATGGCCAATTACCTGCAGGTCTGCAATTGCAAGTGCCTGAATTTAATATCGTTGCTCATGTTTATTCCAGCGACCCTGCCCAGAGATGGCTGAATGTAGACGGTGCCGAGTTACAAGAAGGGGATATGATTGCTGGTAAGCTGAAAATCATCTCTATCCGTCCAAGGGACATAGTGTTAGATATTCAAGGAACCCAGTTTAAGGTGCCCGCAATCTAATCAGGTATTACGATAAGTCATGCTAGCGGTTATTTGTGGTAACAATGAATAAGTAGTTGATAAAAAAGGCGCACTAGGCGCCTTTTTTGATCTTAGCCAATCTCAACTTAATCAAACAGTCTGTTGGCTAAGAATAGGGTCAGTGCGTAACCGACGCTGTAGCAGAGGAAAAGTGCAGGAACATATTTCAAGTAACTCACAAAAGTCAGTTCTTTTACTTTACTCATGGCTACAATACCTGATGCTGAACCGATAATCAGCAGTGAACCACCGACTCCGACGCTGTAAGTCAAGCCAAGCCATTCAGGAGTACTCAGTACTGGATTGGCTTTTAACAATGCCGCCGTTAGCGGTACGTTATCAATTAAGGCTGAGCCCATACCCGTGACGAAGTTAGAGATGTTTGGATTAAACTGAGTATAAGCTTCAGTCAACATGTCTAAGGTGCCAATTTCTTTAAGCATACCAACGAGCAGTAAAATACCTAAGAAGAACAACAGGGTGTCGTATTCAACTTGGCGAATATACTCTAGGATCTTGATTTCTTCTTTATCACTGCGCGTGGTATGGCCAATCAGGAACATAATTGATAGACCCGTTAAGAAGGTTAACACTGGCGGGATACCAAACAATATGTTGAGTAGCATGGTCATTAAAATGGTGCAGAAGAAGACGAGGGCAATCAATACATCAACGGTTTGATAAGTATGTTTGATTGGCGTCGTGCTCACAACACCTTCGGCTTTGAGTGAGAACAGGGTTGCCAGTAAAATCACGCTGACGGCTGAAGGGATAAACAACATCAATAGTTCAGACATATGCACATGTCCAGCTAAGAAGATCATCAGTGTCGTTACATCACCAGTGATCAGGGCTACACCGCCTGAGTTCACCGCGAAGATAATCAACACTGCCATTCTACGGCGCATTTGCTTGTCGAGTTTAAAGGTGGTTAATAAACCTAAAGACACTAAAGTCGCGGTGACGTTATCACAAAATGCTGAGAGCACGAGTGCAAACAGGGCAACTTGGATCATTAACATACGCACTGATACTTTCTGCGGAAACAGCTTTTGCACCATGATTTGGATCATACCCTTAGCATTCAAATATGCTACGAAGGTCATGGTCGACATCAGAAAGAGCCAAAGTGTGGCAATCTCGAGCAAATTTTCATTGAGCTGATGGGCAACGATTTTCTCATTAGCCGGTTCCCCTGCAGCCATAAACAGCGCTACCCAAGAGATACAACCAAAGAATAAGGTGGTTTTTGCTTTATTAAGGTGGGTCACTTCTTCGAAAATAATACTGAGCAATGCGAGCACGGCCAGTAAGATGAGAAAGGTATTTAACATAACTGCAATTCCAACTGCTGTTTTGATGTCGTAGGGCGACTTGAGTCAACCTAAAGATTGGGCATATCAAGGCTAAATTAAGCTAGCCGTGTTAGCGCGTGCGGATCAGAACATAATGGGCTAGAGAACGCAACTGTTAGCTGTAACTCAATTTAATGCTTCTTTGTGATGTCCATCTCATGCTTTTTGGTTGCTAATTAGTTTTATATATTGGTTATTGTGATTATTGTAGCGTTATTAACTGTATTGTTTGATTTGATTACCGCGTTAAAAGTGAGATCTACGATTAAAGTCTAAGCAGTTAGTTTGCATATTCTTCAATTAATTTTTATTCAGGTCGATATTCCTGAATTGTCATGCCTATGTAGGCAGGCATTTTTAATGCTTGCCTTTTGAATGAGTGCCACTCGGAAGTAGAGTGCTCTTAGCACTCAGTCCCGCAGAATTCTGCGTTTTGAGCTTGTTTGGGTATCAATACTGGATATTGTGTTTTTGGAGTAGAGGAAAATGACATTTGTTATCTGGAGTCTTTTGCTTTTAGGCTCACTCGTTTGGTTAACGTATTGTGGTAAGCGACTTATTGCGCTGGGCGTGATGGGTTGGCCTTAGCACGTTATTGAGCATATCCACTTGACCTTACAATTCATGGCGGCTGGGATAATATTTAAATCGGCTTTAGGTTCTAAAAAGTCTGATCGTTATTAAAGCGACACAAAGCTAACTAAATCGAATAAAAGCAAAGGGACGCATTGGCGTCCCTTTGTTATGTTTAAACGGCTTAAATACTAAAGCTTAGGCTTAGCTTGCCGCTTTCATGCTTGCCAATACGCGATCTGCCGCTTCTAAGGTTAAGCGCATCTCTTCTTCGCCATGAGCCATTGACAGGAAGCCAGCTTCATAGGCACTTGGCGCCAAGTAAACACCTTCATCTAGCATGCCGTGGTAGAAAATACGGAACTGTTCGATATTGCATTGGGTCACTTGGTCGAAACGAGTGATCTCGGGTTGTTCCGTGAAGAAGAAACCGAACATACCACCAACATAGTTGATCGCCATTGGAATACCGTGCTTATCCGCAGCCGCTTTAAAGCCTTCTGCAATACGTTTGGTTTTCGCGCTCAGCGCTTCGTACAGACCTTCTTCACACAGGGCCTCCATTTGTGCCAGACCCGCTGACATTGCAATGGGGTTACCCGATAACGTACCCGCTTGGTAAACCGGACCCGTAGGGGCGATAAATTGCATCACATCTTTACGGCCACCGAAAGCCCCCACTGGCATGCCGCCACCAATCACTTTACCAAGTGTGGTTAAGTCTGGTGTGACGCCGTAGTAACCTTGAGCGCCACTTAGTGATACGCGAAAACCTGTCATCACTTCATCGATGATCAACAGCGCGCCAAACTCATCACACATATCACGCAGGCCTTGAAGGAAACCTGGGACAGGTGGAATGCAGTTCATGTTGCCAGCAACGGGCTCGATGATGATGCAAGAAATGTCAGTTGGATACTGCTCGAACAGGGTTCTTACAGAATCTAAATCGTTATACACAGCGGTTAAGGTGTGCTTGGCAAAATCTTCAGGAATACCGGGTGAGCTAGGTTGACCTAACGTTAACGCGCCAGAACCGGCTTTCACTAACAGGCAATCTGCGTGGCCGTGGTAGCAGCCTTCAAATTTTAAGATCTTGTCACGATTGGTAAAACCGCGTGCTAAACGGATAGCACTCATAGTGGCTTCTGTACCTGAACTCACCATGCGTACTTGCTCGATAGAAGGCACCATAGAGATGACTTTTTCGGCCATTTGCACTTCAAGCTCAGTTGGCGCACCAAAAGATAAGCCATTTTCTACCGCTGCTAATACAGCTGCACGGATTTTAGGATGGTTGTGGCCGAGGATCATCGGGCCCCAAGAACCGACATAGTCGATATAAGCTTTGCCATCGGCATCGTAAATATAAGCGCCGTTAGCTTTTTCAATAAACAGGGGCGAACCGCCTACACCATTAAATGCACGAACCGGAGAGTTAACGCCGCCGGGGATGGTTTTTTTAGCCTGTTCAAATAGCGCTTCGGAACGGGTCATGTTTAGTCCTTAAAGTCTGTAGCCAATTAGCGATCGGCTTTACGTGAATACCAATTAACCGGACACTCATATTTTTCGAGTTGATTATCAACGCCGAGTGTCAATGCAAACAAAGCCATGCGAATTAACAGCCCATTATCTGCCTGTCTGAAGATAGCGAGATTGGGATGGCTATTTAAATCATTATCTAACTCATTGGCTTGTGCACGTGAATCCCTTGGAAGCGGATGCATAATGACAGTGTTAGATTTGCAATGCTGAGTGTAAATACTGCGATTTAAGCGGAACTTGCCGCGATACTTATTTGCTTCTTCCTGTGAAGGGAAGCGTTCTTCTTGAATGCGGGTGAGATACAGAATATCTGCTTTATCTAAATGGCCTTCAAGCTGGTCGGTTATTTTGATGCTATGGCCAGCATTTTCAATGTCGGAGATCACATAATCAGGCATCGCTAATTCAGCAGGTGAAATCAGTGTGAAACTGATGTTCTTATACATGCAGAGTAAGCGCGACAGTGAATGCACAGTACGGCCAAATTTTAAGTCGCCGACCATAGCGATGTGCATGCCATCGATACCGCGGCCAGCACACTTGAGTTCTTTTTGGATAGTGTATAAATCGAGTAGAGCTTGGGTCGGATGTTCGTTCGAACCATCGCCGCCGTTGATCACTGGGACGCGGCTGCCTTCAGCAAACTCTTTGACCGAGTAAGAGTCTGGATGGCGCATGGCAATGACATCAGAATAGGTGGATAACACCCGCGCCGTATCGTACAGGGATTCACCTTTAGATAAAGACGATGAAGCCATGCCTGTGGTTTCACGTACATGGCCGCCGAGCAAGTTAAAGGCACAACCAAAACTCACGCGGGTACGGGTACTAGGTTCGAAAAACAGGTTACCTAAAATGGCGCCATCGAGCACATTATTGCGCTTCTCTCGAAGTGCATAGGGCATCATGCGGCTAGCGACATTAAAAATAGTTTGGATTGAGTCAAGATCTAACTGGTTTACGGAGAGGATATGAGATCCTTCGAACTGATTCATCAGCCTGTTTTCCAATTTGCTAGGGGGCATTTTAAGCAGCGGTATCGCGCTTATCTGCCCTGATGTTATGTAGGGTGGCTGAGGCGCGATTGTAGCAGAAGCACTGGGGCAACGAAATAGCCACATTGCCACTGTGTTAGATTTTTGCGATGAAGCCCAAAGCTTTTAATCTGCCGCCTCACGTTTGAATCAAAATTAGGTATTGAATAGCGGCTAGATTTTGAAGCGATATTAGGCTTGGCCTGAACGAATCTCCTGTTGTAGGTTCGACCAACTGATCACCCCAACCACATTGTCTGGTGTATCTTGATAGATAAACACCTCACCGCAGCGTTTGGGCGACAATAGTGAATAGACTTCATTGAGGGTGGTGCTGTCGCTTAGCCCTTGCATGGGATGGCGTGATAGCGTGGTACTGTTATCATAGGATTGCATTTCAAGACTAAGCATTTCGATAATGCCATCGGCATTGCGGACTAGCACAGGGCGACCTTCGGCGCGTTTTAGCACTTCGAGTAACAATTCATCGTTGTTATTGACGATAACAAAGCGTTTATCCATTAAGGCTCGTACGCCTTTTTTCTGCAGTGCTAAATTCACGGGGGCGACCTTATAACCTAGTCCCATAATTTCTAATTGCTTAAAGAAAATGGAGTCAGTCTTAAAACCCTGATAAGCAATTAAAAAAGCCGGAATTGTTACAAACATTGCCGGTAAAATAATGCTGGCGTCATTAGTCATTTCTAACAGGGCGACTAAGGCGGCCAGCGGCGCGCTTAAACACACGCCCATCATGGCTGTCATGCCGATCACAGTGTAAAGCCCTACATAAGGGGCGATGGACGGGAATAAGATAGCGCTGATCAGCGCCAAAATCGCCCCGAGCAGCGCGCCGATACCATAAAGTGGACCAATTAAACCGCCGGGAATACCTAAGCCAATCGCCGCAATAGTGGCGATGGTTTTGGCAAATAACAGGGCGATTAACAGCAACAGGCTTGGATGTTGGCTAATAGCTTCACTAATGGCGAGATCGCCCGTGCCAAGGGCTTGCGGCAACACGAGACCGATTAGGGTGGTGACACTACCCGCCAATAATAGTCGGTAAATCAGTGGCCAGTTTTGCCCCGTCGCGGTGACTTTTAAGAGTGAGTAATTAAACAGCGCCGCGGCGCAGCCTAATACCACGCCGCCGATGGCGAGAATAGGGTAATGGTCTAAGGGAATATGGATCACTTGAATACGGTCAAATTCGTGCACATTACCAAACACCAGTTGGCTTGAAACTGCGCCACAAATTGCTGATAGCATAATCGGGAAAAAGTAATGGATTTTGTATTCATGTACTATCACTTCGAGTACAAAAATCACCGCCGCCAAGGGCGCGTTAAAAGTGGCGGCAATCCCTGCTGCAATGCCACTGGCACACATGATGCGTACGCTATTATCGGGAAGATTGAATTTTTCAGCAAGAAAACTGGCGCTGACAGCACCCAGATGAATGGCTGGACCTTCACGGCCGACTGAGAAATTTGTGCCAAGGGCAAAGAGTGCTTGAAAAAATTGCCCAGCGGCGGATTGTAGGGGGATTTTACCATAATGCAGTTTAACTCTATGTAACACATAGGCTATTCCCATACGTTTGTAGCGTTTGGAGCCCAGCTTCGCCACTATCCAAATTAATATTGCGCCTAAAAGGGGTAACAGGGCTCGCCAGTCGGCGACGTTCCCCGTAAAATCCAGCGCCTGTATTTGGGTGTAATGATTAGCCCAAACGAGCAAGAGTCGAAACAGTAAGATCACACAGGATGCAAAAATAGCAAATAACAGTGCCAGTATGCACAGCTGTGCACTGATGCGGGCTTGAGATAAATGGTCACGTAGCTCATTGGTTAAATACTTTTTGGCTGTGACTATGGCATGTTGGATAGCGACTTTATTTATCGTTAATTGCACTACATTGGCCTGAGTTGTATTGTATCGAACTCGTTCTTGAGTTGATTGTATTTTATATAAGGGGCTGTTACCTAATGCCAAATTATCATCGTTGGCTAGATCGGCTGCAAGTGATGGATCTCAAGTATCGTCCATCTTCAGTGTATTTATCGCTTTTAGTGTTAGTTTCTATTCTTTTTGGGGCTTGGATAAGTTTTCTGCTATTAAGCAGCGATGAGCCTGTTGTTAAGCATATCAGCAGCAAGACTCAACGCTTGACCGCTGAGTTAGAGGCACAGACCCAACTACTTGCGACCCGAAATTTAGAGCTGTCCGTTGAGCGAGAGGCTAATACCCAAATGCAAGAAATGTTTGGCCAGCAAATGAAAAAGCAAAAAGAATTGGAACATGAGCTGGCGTTTTACCGCAGTATTATGACACCAGATGATAATGCTGAAGGTGTCGCTATTCACGGACTTGAAATGACGCCGGGCGCTTTGGCCGATGAATATCATCTCAAGTTGGTGTTGACTCAGTTGCAAAAGCGTAAGCAAGCTATTCAAGGCCGAACAGAATTGACGCTCATTGGTGTGCAAGATGGCAAATCTGTTAGCTTGAGTGTGAACAAACTCACGGGTTCTAAGTTGGAATTTGATTTTCGCTATTTTCAAGTCATAGATACCAAGGTCACTGTTCCTGCTGGCTTTAATTTACAACAAGTGAAAGTCAAAGTGCTGGTGCCTTCGAGCCGCTGGACTAAGAATTCGCAGACCGAACATGTCTATAGTGCCCCTGAGTTATTACAGGGTGAAAAAGAACCACGGGTAATACTTGAACAAAACAGTCAGGTAAAGGATAATTTGCCCCAGAAAACTGATGTAAGAGGTAGTAATGACTGATCAAGCTGATACAGCAATGCCAATCCAATTTACCGATGCGGCAGCCGCCAAGGTGAAAGGTTTGCTGGAAGAAGAGCAAAATCCTGCACTTAAGCTACGAGTCTATGTGACTGGTGGTGGTTGTTCTGGATTTCAGTACGGCTTTACCTTTGATGAAAAGGTCAATGACGGCGATTTTACGATAGAAAAACAAGGCGTTCTCTTGGTTGTTGATCCTATGAGCCTACAATATTTAGTCGGTGGTGAAGTGGATTACACTTCAGGGCTGGAAGGTTCTCGCTTCTTCGTGAAAAACCCTAACGCAACCACAACTTGTGGCTGTGGTGCCAGTTTCTCTGTGTAAAAATTTTTTCTGTTTAATGATGACTAACTTTGCATCTTTTTAGGCGTGGAGTGAGATCAAAAAAGCCGTCGCAATGACGGCTTTTTGTTGGGCTAAATTTATTTTCTACAAGAGCTTAGCTCATGATGTTCAGGTTAAGCTTAGGTTTAAACCATGCCTTTACCTTTTTATCAAAGGCTATCCAAACTTGCAGTAATGACAAGACGATCAAAGCGATAAAAATCACATAGTCAGGCAGTTTTCCCTGCCATTCACCTAAGTACACTGTCGTTGGACCTACCACTAAGTTGCCCGGATCGTACATGATCACTGGCAGCATGCTAATCAATCCAAGCTGCACGACTGTGTAGCCGCGCAGCATGATAAGCCCTGCTTTTTGCCGACCGATAATGGCAATCACCATCAGGAGGGTTAGCAGACAAAATAACACCCCTTGTTTAGCGATTAAGCCACTCACTGACGCAACAACATACACTAGCAATAGGGCAATGAGTCGTTTCGGAAAGTGCTGACTCAGGGCTGTACTTGCCTCTGGTGTCGGTATCGCCGATTTTTGCTCGCTCATAGGCATTCTCGTTTAGCGATAGTGATTAGTGGCTTTGCTTAGGCGCTAATCTTTGATCTAACTCATAAGGCGGGATTACCACACCTAAATCATCTAATACAGGGAATACGGCGACAAAGAGGTCGTCATCTTCCATGCCTGGCACCCATCTTTCGTGAAATTCGTCGAGTGGAATCGCTAACGTTTGGCAATCACTCCATTCATCCACAGCCCAAGAATCAGCGGCTTCTTCGGTTGGCCACATTGGGATGCAATCTTCTTCTTCAGTGGTTAACATCACGCAACCGTCTTGGTCTTGTAATGTCCAAAGTATTTTGTGTTCTTTAACTTGTTCAACGAGGTAATCGTAACGGGCTTCTGGCGTCATTGCTGCTGTCTCAGCGAGGTTTTTAACAGTCTTGCTCATGAAAAATATCTCTTTTGCTTGGATAGGGCGAAGCCTGTTGTGTCTCTAATGTAAAAACCTAGGGCACAGCAAAATTCGCCAGTTGGCTAAATGGTAACATTAGAGCGGGATTAGAAAAAGAACAACAGCGCCAAGAGAGCGCTGTTGTGTTAGATCTTCGGCTTTTATTCTTCCGCACGGAAGTAGCGATAGATAAAGCCCGCCAAAATGGCGCCGACAATCGGTGCTACCCAGAACAACCAGAGTTGTGATACCGCCCAGTCACCGACAAACAGTGCAGGGCCTGTGCTACGCGCTGGGTTCACCGAAGTATTGGACACAGGAATACTAATAAGGTGAATTAAGGTTAAACCTAACCCTATGGCAATTGGGGCAAATCCCTTAGGCGCTCGCTCATCGGTGGCGCCTAAAATAATAATCAAGAAGAACAGTGTCATAACGATTTCACAAATCATCACCGACAGCATGCTATAGCCACCTGGTGAGTGCTCACCAAAACCGTTAGAGGCAAATCCGCCAGCGAGTGAAAATCCCTCTTGTCCTGAAGCGATGAGATACAAGATGCCTGCGCCAACAATTCCACCCGCGACTTGGGCTATGATATAGGGCAATAATTCAGCTGCCGGAAAACGTCCCCCAGCCCAAAGGCCGAATGACACTGCAGGGTTGAGATGACAACCTGAAATATGGCCAATCGCAAAGGCCATGGTTAATACGGTTAATCCAAAAGCTAAAGCGACGCCGAGTAAGCCTATGCCCACTTCTGGAAATGCGGCGGCAAGTACTGCACTACCACAGCCTCCAAGGACTAACCACAAGGTGCCGAGAAATTCTGCCGCCATTTTTTGTGACATGTTCATTGTTTGATTTCCTATTCTTTTAAAGACGCTTGCTTGTTAATCAGTGCGTCTTTATTCCTAATTTACCTGCCTATTTAACGGATCTTGTCTGAGTGAGCAAAATCGCGCTGTAGACATGAGTTCCCTTAAAACCAGTTTCTTATTGGACGCCTATGAGGCTATTCCTAAGTGTTTGAGCTGTTTAGAGCAATATGCTGTATCCGTTTTTACTATAGTGAGACTTGATTAAGCTTCAGTGACGAAACTTTTTTACAAATGCTTCTGTCACTAAATGCTTCAGTAATTAAGAATAGATGGCTTTAAAATAGCTGCTGATTTTCTTGATAAATTTAGGCAGGAAGAGGGGGGAAAGATTAGTTTTTCTTTTAAAGACAACAAGAGCTTCATGTAGAAGCTCTTGTTTAGGTTATCGCTTGAGTATTTTGCGAAGGCCAATTACTTAGCGCTAAATCGTCCGCCGAGTACGGCTTCGCGGGAGGCGCCTGTTACTGCAGGGAGATTAGCGGGTAAACCTAAGTGATTGCGCATGGCGAGCCAGGCAAAGGCGATGCCTTCTGCCCACTTAGGATCGACGCCAAGGGCCGAGGTAGTATCCAGCTTATAACCTGGTAATAAGGCTGCAAGACGCTGCATCAGTTGACCATTAAATGCACCGCCGCCACAGACGAATAATTCTCCTTCATTGGATAGTTTTATAATGTCTTGGGCTATGCTGTGGCAGGTTAAATCCAATAAAGTTGATTGAATATCTTCTTCATCTAAATGATTAAAGGGCGATAATTGCTGCTCTAACCAAGCTTGGTTAAACAGTTCGCGACCAGTGCTTTTAGGGTAAGCAAGGGAAAAATACGGATGCGAAAGCAACTGAGTTAATAAGCTTTGATCAGTTTTCCCGGATGCAGCCCATTCGCCATTTTTATCGAAGGGTTCACTTTTAACCTGTTGCATCCAGGCATCAATTAAGGTGTTGCCTGGCCCTGTATCAAAGCCTAAGACTTCTTCACTATTGCCCGGCAGATAGGTGATATTGGCAATACCACCAATATTGAGGATGACACGTTTTTTACCGACTTGGGCAAAGGTTTGCTGGTGGAATGCGGGTACTAAGGGCGCACCTTGTCCACCAAGGGCAATATCTTTGCGACGAAAATCGGCAATGACATCTATGCCTGTTTCGGTCGCAATAGTATTAGGATCGCCAATTTGTAAGGTAAAACCCACTTCGAGGTTTGGCATATGGCGCACAGTTTGACCATGGCTACCAATGGCGATGATATCTTCTTTCGCAATAGCACATTTAGCCATCAGATTATTGACTGCTAAGGCAAACAGCTGACCCACATTTCGATCTAAACGGCCGAGGCGGTTAATTTCATCTGAGCTGGGTAAGCACAGGCGCTGTAGACCTTTGAGTAAATGGCTCGGAATAGCTTCGGTATGACTGGCGATAAGCTGCGGCTGCGCGCCAGAAAAGTCGACCAATACTGCATCGACACCGTCCATGCTGGTGCCTGACATAAGTCCAATATAATAAGCGTTTTTCATTGGGAGGAATCCATCCGTCGTTATTGCATTGCCAATTGCGTTTGCTTGTTTTGCGAAAGTGTAGTCATCAATTGCTTGCTAAGTGCATCGAATTGATTTTTTTCTTTTCTCGCAATTGATTCGGATTTCGGTAGCGTAATCGTTCTCGGGTTGCGGTGTACGCCATTGACGATA
Organism: Shewanella sp. M-Br; assembly: GCF_036245925.1. NCBI lineage: Bacteria > Pseudomonadati > Pseudomonadota > Gammaproteobacteria > Alteromonadales > Shewanellaceae > Shewanella > Shewanella sp. M-Br. Next base: position 17,601 of record NZ_BJBV01000033.1, on the reverse strand, counting down.
AATTCGTAATGTAAATGAGCCCCTGTGACACGGCCTGTTTTACCTAAAGTACCAATAATTTGTCCTTGCTTAACGTTGGCGCCTTTGCTGACATTACGTTTTGTGAGGTGTAGATATTTGGTGGTATAGGTATCGTTATGTTTAATAAACACATAGTTACCGTTGAATTGATTATAACCAGACTCAATAACGCGTCCACTACCCGCAGCTTTAATGGGCGTGCCAATGGCTGCGACATAGTCTACACCCCGATGGGCTTTGACTTGGCCTGTCACTGGGTGCAAACGTCTTGGGTTAAAGTTGGAGCTGACATACTTAAAATCGACCGGTGAGCGCAGGAAGGCTTTACGCATACTAGTTCCATTTTCGGAATAGTAGTTACCGTCGGTATAGCGAATGGCAGTATAGCGTTCATCTTGGTTAACAAATTCTGCAGCTAAGATATTGCCATTACGCAAAAATTCACCATCGGCATATTCTTGCTCGTAAATAATGGCGAAGCTGTCGCCTTCGCGTAAGTCTAAGGCAAAGTCGATATCCCAGCCGAATACGGTCGATAATTGTAATATCTGGTTGGCAGACATGCCCGCATCCACGGCGGCATTCCAGAAATTGCTCTTAATTTTGGCACTGGTGAAATGGTTGCGGATTTCCACATCCTTTTCGGAGATTTTTTCGTTGTATTGCTCTTGGCTTTTAGTGATGACTAGCGTGGAAATAGCATCGACCCGATAACGTACTTCAGTCAAATTACTGTTTGCATCCTTTGAAATCACAATTTCTTCGCCCGGCATTATCTTAAGTAAGTTTTGCTTGGCTAAAGGCAACTGGGTTATTTCATAAACGTCTTTGCTGGTTAAGCCTGCGCGATCAAATACCGCGGCTAAAGTATCACCATTTTTGACGTTAAAATGTTCGACATCTCTGTGGAGAGCGCTTTCGTGGGATCCTGCGGCTTGATTATTAGCTCCATCAGCAGCAAGCGCATCGGGTGAAGATAATGGTTCAGCTGTTGTCGGAGCATTATCTGTTTGACCTTCTGGCAACTCAGGGCGTTCAGGCGAGCGAAAAGCTAAGGGCACATCATAACGGGTGTTGATTTGAGCTTGGTCATCAATGCTAGTGGTTTGTCTTGAAGCTTGCGCTTCTTCAGAAGGTAGAAGCATGGTTATCATTGTGATAACTGAAAGAATGCTAAGGAGAATTTGATGCTTTTTAGGCAACAATTTAAATAACGTTATAACCTTTCCCATTGACGCCGATACCAATAACCAGAGACTTAAATAATCCCGTTAGTGTACACACTTTCAATTGTGGTGGCTAACAAGTAACATAAGTCTCTTCATTTTATGATCATGGCCTTAGGAGTCCCTGCCGAGATGGCTGATTTAGACCAAGTATTAGCAGAAATTAGACGTGGTACCGATGAGATTTTACTCGAAGCGGATCTGCTGGAAAAACTCAAAGAAGGACGTCCACTCCGTATTAAGTTAGGCGCTGACCCTACCGCTCCGGATATCCATCTTGGACATACAGTAATCTTAAATAAATTAAGATTATTCCAAGAGTTAGGTCATGAAGTCATTTTTTTGATTGGTGACTTTACTGGTATGGTGGGGGACCCAAGTGGTAAAAATAGCACACGTCCGCCGCTCACCCGTGAACAAGTTTTAGCAAACGCAGAAACCTATAAAGAACAGGTTTATAAGATCCTCGATCCTGCTAAGACTCGTATCGAATTCAACTCAAGCTGGTTAGAGCCATTGGGCGCCGCAGGTATGATCCGTCTCGCGTCTAAGCAAACTGTGGCTCGTATGATGGAGCGCGATGACTTTAAGAAGCGTTATGCCTCGGGTCAGTCGATTGCGATTCATGAGTTTATGTATCCTTTACTTCAGGGCTATGACTCAGTTGCGCTACAGGCCGATGTTGAGCTGGGTGGTACAGATCAAAAGTTCAACCTGTTAATGGGCCGTGAACTGCAAAAAGCCGAAGGCCAAAAGCCACAAGCTGTGATCATGATGCCGCTGCTTGAAGGTTTAGACGGCGTGAAGAAAATGTCTAAATCGGCGCATAACTATATTGGCGTGAGCGAACCTGCCAACGAAATGTTTGGCAAGCTGATGTCAATTTCGGATGACTTGATGTGGCGCTACTTTGAACTGCTGTCATTCCGCCCACTGGCTGAAATTGAACAGTTTAAGCAAGATGTGGCGAATGGGTCTAACCCACGTGACATTAAAATCGCCTTAGCTAAGGAAATTATCACACGTTTCCACGATGCAGCGTCTGCCGAAAGTGCGCATCAAGCCTTTGTCGATCGTTCTAAGGGCATGATCCCCGATGATATCGAAGAAATTGAGTTAGCTGCGGGTGAAGGTATTGCGATTGCCAATCTGTTGAAAGACGCGGACTTAGTGTCATCGACTTCAGAAGCGATGCGGATGATCAAGCAAGGCGCGGTAAAGATGGACGGCGAAAAACTAGAAGATAGCCGTGTGACTTTGTTAGCGGGTACTGTTGCTGTATTCCAAGTCGGTAAACGTAAGTTTGCCAAAGTGACTTTGGTATAGTGACGTTGGTTTAGTTAGGTTTACGCTACAGTAAGTTTAAACGAACAAAAAGAGCGCCTTAGGGCGCTCTTTGTTTTTGAATCTTTTGATAATACAAGGTTAAGGCGCTGTGCTGGCCTCATGCTCGGCGATATTACATCTGTCGGTGCCAAAGTGTTGCCCACCACTGCATTTCCATGCCAATTGGGCCGAACTTACCTGCCAAAGTTTAGCGTTTTGTTTCAGTGAGATAATCAACAGCATCTGTGGATGCTGCTTGGAAAGCTCGCTCACTTGATAGGTTAAAATGCCGTCTTTATTGGTTTGAGTTCGCACTAAGGTAAATTTGTTGCCTGCATATTGGCTGCTGATTTTATTGGGATCTTCCGACCAAGGCTGATGTTGCGCCTGAGCGGTACGTAGTTGTTGATTAAAATGGCTTACTGGCTGAACGGCGTAGGAAACGATAATGGGCTGTAAGGCCTGTGCTTTGGGGGCCAGTATTAAGCCATTAAGGGCGAGTAGGGCTATCAATCCAAAAAACTTCATACAAACCTCATTGAAACGAAACGGCTCAGTCAATTTTTCAAAGGTGAAATACGCAGTGGTATTGACTCATTGTTAGTTTCGACTCGTTTTTAGGGATCAAGTTTCAAAGACGGATAAATTTTGTGACTACTGCATCGCTAATTGGTCTGACATGGTCTGGTAATCGATTAGGTCGACATGTTCCGTTACTCTGCGATTGAGCATGTCGATCTTAAGGCTTGTTACACCAGGTATCGCAACATCGATGATTTTCCCCGGTTTGCCAAATTGTTCACCTGGACCCTTGAAATGGTAGTTACCTATCATCACCACTAAAGAGCCTGCGTTATACATATGTTCTATGTTGAAGTTGTACTCGAGCACGCCCTCGTGGGCGCGCTCAAGGAAGTCGATGATGAAGCGGCCGCCGGTGTATTTGCGGTTGGCGGTTTTGTCGAAGAAGACGCTTTCGCGGTTATAGAATTTTCGCAGTGTCTTATAGTCGTGTTCAGTCAGCGCATTCATATATTTTACGGCTAACTGCTGTTCTTGTGGCATTTCACCTGAGTTGGCTTGCGCCGCTGCAGGATTGAGGGCTGGAACAAAAATGAGGCACAAAATAAAACACAATATTCGCAAACTATTCCCTCTTGGTCTTGAGATCAAAGGCCGGTAATGAAAGATGCCACTTGATGGCACTTAAGCGGATTAACAGGGCACTGGCCATCGCCAGAAACAGCGCCATTTTTTCGCCCATACCGTAGGCTAAGCTCACGGTATAGCCTATACCACCTATGATCGAAGCTGTGGCATAGACTTCTGTGCGTAAGACCATAGGAACTTGTCTACACAGTAAGTCTCGAATAATGCCTCCTCCCACGCCTGTGATCAAGCCCATTACGACGGCAATCATCCCACTCAAGCCCATATTGAGGGCCTTTTCAGCACCTATCACGGTAAAGAGGGCCAATCCAAAGGCATCTGCGACGGGTAAAATATACTCGGGTACCTTACGAGGGCGACGGACTAATAGCAAACAGACGAACACGGTCGCGAGGATCACTATGATGTAATTCGGGTCGCGGATCCAGAACACTGGCGTTGCACCAATTAAGGCATCACGAATACTGCCACCACCGACAGCGGTAACCGAGGCGAGCACGATAACGCCAAAGGGGTCCATTCTATGGCGTCCAGCGGCAAGTGCGCCGGATAATGCAAATACAGCGGTACCCCATAAATCAAAAAAGTAGATCCACTGGCTCATTTACTCATCTCTTTGATATGGATATTTAATGCGTCAACAGAGATGCGGATTTCAATCACAGATAAAATCAGTGAATAGAGCAAGAGCAGTAGGCTAGCGCCAAAAATCACTGAGCCGGTTTTATTAAAGCCGATATAGATAAAAATCATACACAGTACGCATAGGGCAAAGCTTGACACGCCTGCTTCCTGCATTCGACGAATGATGGTAATACGCTGGCTCAGGTTCTTAATTTGATCTTTATGTACGGGTTTTTCACCATTACTTAAATTTCGGATTAATGCGGCTAAGGCAAAAAAACGATTGGTATAAGCTAATAGTAACAATGAGATAGCAGGAAATAACAACGCAGGCGTTGTTAATGAAACATGCATGTTTTCGAGCAAGATGGTCAGCCTTTAACTTCACGTTGAGATAATGCGGCATCATATCACAGGCTTTGTAACCAACGTAAACTTGCCCATAACAAGGGCAGTATAATGATAAAGCTAAACCAGATAGCACAGGCACGTGAGGTCAGCTTAATTGCAGGCGTGATGTCATCACTGATTGGCTGCGGACCGTAGCATAATTTATCCACATTGATACGCACGCCAGCAAACTTCTGTGGTCCACCGAGCTCGATTCTCAAAATACTGGCCACGAGATTCACACTGAGAACATAACCTCGAATAGCGTGATGATTTTTAGGGGCTCTAAAAAGTTTTGCAAACGCCTTAGGCCCGCCTTGAATGGCGAGCGACAGGCTCCACAACCAAGCCGGAATCGCCAGCAAGATAATGGATACACCATTCACAGTACTGCAGAAATGTTGATACTTTGGTTGAATGGGCGGCCAGCTCAATTCGAGTTGTTTGAGCATTCGCACAGCTAGCACTAGCGGTGCTCCAGCAATAGCGAAAAAGAAAATGGTCGATGCTGTGCCGTAAATAGGTGCAGTGGCGAGTTTTTCTATGGTGGCTTTGGCTAGGCCGATTTCCGACAAACTATCGGTATCGCGCACCACCCAAGGCTGTAAAAGCTTTTTTGCGCTGGCATTATCTCCACGTTTTAAGGCCTTAGCGATTTCATCGGCAACTTGGCTAAACCCTGCATCGGTTAAACACAGATAAAGCACCAAAAATTCGAAAAACCATGGAAAGGCGGCCAGTTCGAGCAAAAAGGTGATAATGGCCCAAAACGGAAACAGTAACAGCATCATAGCTAAAAAGCCTGCTGTGGCTTGTTGGCTTGGAGAGCGTTCTGGGCGATTTACCTTGGCGGCGAGTTGCTTAGCTAAATGGCCAAACCAAATAAGCGGCTGCATTTCCCGTGGTAATGGCGCTAACCGCGCCAATAACAAAGCAAAAAAAAGTACCAAAAAGCCTTCAAACAAAGCGCCATCTATCTCGACAAGTTGTTGATAAAAAGAGGTGTGCATTCGGTACTTTCCACTTAAGTGATTATTTTATTGCGCTAGGATTCAGTTGCTCAAGCAGCAACATCACCATCAGAGCCGAGTGATAACCCGCTTTGACAATATAAGAGTCGAAATCCACTGGCGAGTCATTGTTGGCGTTATCCGATAAAGAGCGGATCACCACAAATGGCACTCCAAACTGATGACAAACTTGAGCGATTGCCGCGCCTTCCATCTCACAGGCAGCCATAGTAGGAAAGTTTTTGAGCATGGCTTGGGTGCGAACAGGATCGCAAATAAAGCTATCGCCAGTACAAATCAAACCTTCAATCGCTTTGACTTCACCCAGTTGAGCAATCGCTTTGTTGGCGGCTTCAACTAAATGTGCGGCAGGAATAAACGCAGCTGGTTGCTGCGCCATTTGGCCAATTTCATACCCAAAGGCCGTGACATCCACATCATGGTGACGCACTTCAGAAGAAATCACGATATCGCCAATGGCCAGTGAATCCACAAAACCACCGGCAGAACCAGTATTGATCACCGCATCCGGCGCATATTTTTCGATGAGTAGTGTGGTCGCAATACTTGCGGCGACTTTACCTATGCCTGAGCGAGTCACGACTACGTCTTTACCTGCGAGTGTACCAGCAATAAATTCAATACCAGCAATGGTTTGCGATGTCGCATTTGTCATGGCGGCGATCAGGTGAGCGACTTCTGGCTCCATTGCGCCAATAATTCCAATTTTCATGGGAGACCTTTTTGATTCAACACTTAAAGAGTGGGACATGGGAATGCTGGCTAATATACCACACAGTTTTATGCAGTCGTTATGGCGAGATTGGGATTGCTTGATAATCGCGGGGTAAAACGCGGGAGGGTTAACGGAAAAGTGCACCCCTAAGAGGTGCACTTTTATCTATCTATTTCATCTGTCTATTTTACTTATCTATTTTTCCATCAACCGATGGCGACAAATCACAAAAAAAAGGCTGGACTTGTTTGCCTAAGTCCAGCCATTGCAGTGCTTGTTAAATGACAGCGGTAAAACAGTTTTTTAGCGATAAAACAAACACATTGGCGCTTAATCTATAGCACTTAGTCTAAGTAATTAAGAATACCTTGGGCGGCATCGCGACCTTCGGCAATGGCTGTCACGACTAAGTCAGAACCGCGCACCATATCACCACCGGCAAACACTTTCGGGTTGGTGGTTTGGAATGGATTTTCGTCTAACTTACTCGCTTTAACTCGGCCCCATTGATCGAGCTCGATACCATGCTCGGCAAACCAAGGTGCTGGGCTAGGTTGGAAACCAAAGGCAATAATAATCGCATCAGCTTCGAGCAACTGTTCGCTCCCCGCAATCGCTTCGGCGCGTTGACGACCGCTTGCATCGGCCTTGCCCATGGCGGTTTCAACGCATTCAATGCCGATCACTTTGCCATCTTGGGTTTTAATCGCCACAGGTTGACGGTTAAACAAGAAGTTAACTCCTTCCTCCCGCGCATTTTGCACTTCACGACGTGAGCCTGGCATGTTGGCCTCGTCCCGGCGGTAAGCACAGACTACGCTGCTGGCACCTTGTCTGACGGCTGTGCGCACACAATCCATCGCAGTATCACCACCGCCTAATACCACCACACGTTTACCTTCAAGGTTCAGGTAGGGCGTTTCAGCATTCTGAGTGCCCATTAAATGATGGGTGTTACCAATCAAATAGGGCAGGGCTTGGTATACGCCTTGGGCATCTTCACCCTCAAGGCCTGCTTTCATCGCGGTATAGGTGCCCATGCCGAGGAAGACTGCATCGTATTCTTCGAGCAGTTTAGTAAATGGGATGTCCTTACCGACAGTGACACCGAGTTTGAACTCAATGCCCATGCCTTCTAATACACTGCGACGGGTCGCCATAACGGCTTTGTCGAGTTTAAAAGACGGAATACCGTAGGTGAGTAGACCACCAATTTGTGGATATTTATCAAAGACCACGGCTTTAACACCGTTGCGAGACAGAATATCCGCGCAGCCCAACCCCGCAGGACCCGCACCGACAATCGCCACTCGTTCAGCGCGCGGCGTGACCTTGCTCATATCGGGGCGCCAGCCTTGGGCGATGGCTGTGTCGGTAATGTATTTTTCAACGTTACCGATAGTGACAGCACCAAAGTCGTCGTTAAGGGTACAAGCGCCTTCGCAGAGTCTGTCCTGTGGACAAACACGGCCGCAGATTTCGGGCAGAGTGTTGGTCTCATGCACTAAATCCGCCGCTTCCATGATGCGACCTTGCTCCGCTAGCTTGAGCCAGTTAGGAATATAATTGTGTAGCGGACATTTCCACTCACAATAAGGATTGCCGCAATCTAAACAGCGATCCGCTTGCTGTGCCACTTCTGGTTGAGCAAAAGGCTGATAAATCTCAATAAACTGAGTCGCACGTTTAGCCGCAGGGTGTTTGGTGGGGTCTTTACGACCCACTTCAATAAATTGAAAATCGTTACTCATGCGCCATTACCCCGCTTTTACAACTAATTCTGGGCTCGATTTCTCTAACTTGAGTAGATCGGCCACGGCAATATTTTTAGGTTTTACTAATACGAAGCAATCTAACCAGTTACCAAAATCACTTAAGATCATCTTGGCATGTTCGCTGCCCGTTTCGGCCACGTGGGCTTCAATCAGACCTTTCAAATGTTGTTGATGAATAGGTGATTCGAGTTTTTGAGTATCGACAAGCTCAGTGTTCACACGGCGATTGAAGCGGCCGAATTGATCGAATACATAGGCAAAACCGCCTGTCATCCCAGCGCCGAAGTTCACCCCTGTTTTACCAAGGACAACCACAATGCCGCTGGTCATGTATTCGCAGCCGTTATCGCCAAGCCCTTCAACCACAGCAATCGCCCCAGAGTTACGGACTGCAAAACGCTCGCCCGCTTGACCTGCGGCGAAGAACTTGCCGCCCGTCGCGCCGTAAAGACACGTGTTACCGACAATGGCGCTGCGCTCACTTTGGAACGGGCTGCCAATAGGCGGGTATATGACAATCTGGCCGCCAGACATGCCTTTACCCACATAGTCGTTGGCATCGCCGCAGAGTTTTAACTCAAGGCCTGGGCTGTTCCACACGCCAAAGCTTTGGCCGGCACTGCCGTTAAAGCTCAGTTTGACCGGCGCTTTGGTGCCTTTGACGCCGAGTGTGCTCGCGATATAGCCTGACAACGTCGCGCCAACGGAACGGTCGGTGTTGTTGATGCTGTAAGCAGCATCGAAACTCTCGCCCTTATCGACGGCGCTTTGGCATTCGTTTAATAAATGCTGGTTAAGCAGCCCTAAATCCGCCGGTGGATTGGTTTCTTGCCAAGTGCGTGACGAGGTTGCTGGCACTTTGGGTTGATACAAAATCGGTGACAGATCTAAGCCTTGTTGCTTCGCGGTTTGGCCTTCGAGGGCATATAACCATTCGCTGCGACCGACGAGGTCTTCAAACTTGCTCACCCCTAAGGTCGCCATCCATTCACGAACTTCCTGTGCAACAAACTCAAAGTAAGTCATCACTCGCTCTGGCAGACCATGGTAATGGTTGTCGCGCAGGTTTTTATCTTGCGTTGCTACGCCAGTCGCACAGTTGTTCAAGTGGCAAATACGCAGGTATTTACAACCTAGGGCGATCATAGGCACAGTACCAAAACCAAAGCTTTCGGCGCCCAATAACGCGGCTTTAATCACATCGGTACCGGTTTTTAAGCCGCCATCGACTTGCAGGCGAATTTTATGGCGTAGACCATTTTCTACTAGCGATTGATGCACCTCGGCTAACCCTAGCTCCCATGGACTGCCCGCATATTTCACTGAGGTAATTGGGCTAGCACCTGTGCCGCCGTCATACCCTGAAATCGTGATCATGTCCGCATAGGCTTTGGCCACACCAGTGGCGATGGTCCCTACACCGGGTTCTGACACGAGTTTCACTGAAATCAGTGCTTTAGTGTTGATTTGCTTCAAGTCGAAAATCAGCTGGGCTAAATCTTCGATAGAGTAAATATCGTGGTGCGGTGGCGGTGAAATCAAGGTCACACCAGGACGTGCATGACGCAGTCCGGCGATTTCAACGCTGACTTTATGGCCGGGTAACTGACCACCTTCACCGGGTTTTGCCCCTTGGGCGACTTTAATCTGCAACACATCGGCATTAACTAAATAATGCGCCGTGACGCCAAAGCGTGCCGAGGCAATCTGTTTAATAGCAGAGTTGCGTTCAGTATTAAAGCGGCGTGCATCCTCACCACCTTCACCTGAGTTCGAGCGGCCACCTAAGCGGTTCATCGCGATAGCCAGCGCTTCATGGGCTTCAGGGCTCAAGGCGCCGATGCTCATGGCGGCGCTGTCAAAACGTGAATATAGATTTGATGCCGCTTCTACATCGGCGACATTAATCGATGTTTGCGCGCCCTTAATACCGATTAAGTCACGCAGTGTGGCCACGGGACGATTGTCGACGAGTTCGGCGAATTTTTTATAGCTCGCAAAATCTTTGTCAATCAATGACGCTTGCAAGGTGTTGACCACATCAGGGTTGAAGCAGTGATACTCACCACCCTCAACGTATTTCAGCAGGCCACCTTGCGGTAATGGCACATGGGCACGGTAGGCCGCTTTGTGCAGAATAGCTTGGTCTTGGGCGATGTCTGCAAAGCCTGCACCCTCGATGCGGCTAATTACGCCTTTAAAACACAGTTCGATCACTTCGCTGGCAATGCCTATGGCTTCAAATTGTTGGCTGCAACGATAAGAGCCGACAGTGCTGATGCCCATTTTGGACATGATCTTACGCAAGCCTTTTTCGATGCCGTAGCGGAAGTTCAACATCAATGCCGTGGTATCGGTTAAGTCATGGCGTTTTGCCAGTTCGGAAATTGACTCATACACTAAATACGGATAAATCGCCGTGGCACCAAAGCCAAGCAATACAGCAAAGTGATGCGGATCTCGCGCCGATGCGGTTTCAACAATAATGTTGGTGTCGCAGCGCAGGCTCTTATTCACCAGCATTTGTTGCACAGAACCGACCGCCATGGCTGCGGGGATCACTTGCGCTGTTTTACCTATGGCTCTATCCGAAAGGATCAACAAAGTCGTGCCGCTGCGGGCTAAACGCTCGGCTTCGGCGGTGATGCGGCGAATGGCGCTTTCTAAGCCTTCCTGTGGTTCGTAATTTAAATCGACAATATTGGCGCGATAGTAAGTGCTATCTAATCCCAGTAACTGGTTAAAATCACTGAATAATAAAATAGGTGAATTGAACATCACCCGGTAAGCATGCCCAGTGGTTTCATTGAAGAGGTTCTGTTCACGACCAATACAAGTGGTCAATGACATGACGTGCTTTTCACGTAAGGGGTCAATAGGTGGATTCGTTACTTGAGCAAATTTCTGCCTAAAATAGTCATACAGTGAACGTGACTTTTTCGACAATACTGCCATAGGTGTGTCGTCGCCCATAGAACCTGTGGCTTCTTCACCTTGCTTCGCCAATACCCAAATAACTTGTTCTAATTCCTCACGGGTATAGCCAAATTGTTTTTGGTATTGCAGCAATAGTTCAGGACTTAACTCGCTGGCACCGTGCTGCTCAGAGGCTAAATCTTCCGCTGGCGTTAAAGTACGGCTGTTTTTCGCCATCCACTCTTTATAGGGGTGGCGGCGCTTAAGATCGTTATCAATTTCAAAAGATTGGTACAGGCGACCGTTTAAGGTATCTAATACCAGCAATTCACCAGGCCCAACACGGCCTTTTTCAATCACTTCATCGGCGGCGTAATCCCAAATTCCGACTTCGGAAGCTAAGGTCAAAATACGATCTTTTGTGATCACATAACGCGATGGACGCAGACCATTACGGTCAACCGCGCAGGCGGCATGGCGACCGTTGGTCATCACAATACCTGCCGGACCATCCCAAGGTTCCATGTGCATAGAGTTAAAGTCGTAGAAGGCTTTTAATTCGTCATCCATTTCCGGATTACTTTGCCAAGCAGGCGGGATCAATAGACGCATGGCACGGTATAAGTCCATGCCACCAGATAACAGCATTTCCAGCATGTTATCTAAAGATGAAGAGTCTGAGCCTGTTTCATTCACAAAGGGAGCGGCCTGCTGCAAATCTGGCAGTAGCGGCGAATTAAACTTATAGGCACGGGCACGAGCCCATTGACGGTTACCCGTAATCGTATTGATTTCGCCGTTATGGGCTAAATATCTAAACGGCTGAGCTAATGGCCATTTAGGAGAAGTATTTGTTGAGAAACGTTGATGGAATAGGCATATAGAGCTTTTTAAGCGAATGTCCGCGAGATCGGGATAAAACGCGGGCAAGTCCACAGGCATCATCAGACCTTTATAGACGATAACTTGGCCTGACAAACTTGCGACATAGAAGTCTTTGTCGTCGGTGATCTGCTGCTCTAGGCGGCGACGCGCCATATAAAGGCGACGTTCCAAGTCTTTTTCACGCCAGCCAATGGGGGCGTTGATCAGCACTTGATAGATTTGTGGCAGGCTAGCCTTGCCAATTTCACCTAACACATCGGGATTGACAGGCACCTTGCGCCAGCCTGCAATACTTAAGGTTTCACGCTCGAGTTCGCGCTCAAGAATAAACTTGGCTTGGTCAGCCAGTTCATCATCTTGACTTAAAAACAGCATACCTACGGCAAATTTACGGCTCAAATGCCAATCATTTTCCGCGGCAATCGCTTCAAAAAATTGCACGGGTAATTGCATTAATAAACCACAGCCGTCGCCAGTGCGACCGTCGGAGGCAATGCCCCCGCGGTGCTTCATGCGATCTAGACCATGGATTGCCGTGCGCACTATACGGTGGCTGGCTTCGCCATCCATCTGTGCTATCAACCCAAAACCACAATTGTCCCGCTCAAAACTGGGATGATATAAGCTCATACAAAAACCTCCCTAGACCTCAACTGATTACTACTCGGGGAGAAAATGTAAAGACTTTCTATAGATATGCACCCGAACCACCCAAATTAGCCTGAGATTCAATAAAGGTCAAACCAAAAATTTGCATAAAACATGGGTATTAATTCATGTTTCATACACAAATCACAATTACCTTACGTTAACGTCAACAGTAAAATGTGTTGTATAACATTATGAATAAAAAGAATTTTAAAAACTATCAAACTCAAAATTTACCAAGGTGTAACATGCTGGTGGGATTGTTTTTGATTTAGAAATAGTGATTTTTATTGCAAACACAGTAAATAGATAAAAAATTAAAATTGTTGAATTGTTATTCATTTCTGATGTGAGCAAGATCTCAGCGGTAAGCTGGCTAATTTGAGGATGCGCACATTTATGATAATAACGGTATGAGTCAGGCGGGAATTTGATGTAGCGCCAAGAAACCTCTCGCTACCTTGTTTACACTAAGCTTTTTCTTCTATTTGTTCACGTATTTTCTTTTCTATTTATGATTTTATCTTGGTTATTCTCAATGAAGCGATATGAAATTTGGTGGGTGCTCTGATGGGGCTTGATGCATATGTGAACACCTTTGGTGCTGTTTGCAAGGCGCGATATGGCACCCGACTGCGAAAACTCACTATAGATGCCAAGTTTACTTGCCCTAACCGTGACGGCACTTTGGGGCGTGGAGGTTGTACTTTCTGTAATGTGGCGTCATTTAGCCATCAAACCGCCGATGTATTGAGTATTACTGAGCAACTTGAACAGGGTAAGAGCCGCTATCGTGAGGCGAAGCCTCAGGCACAAGCCGATAAATTTATTGCTTATTTTCAAGCCTACACTAGCACTTACGATGAATATCAAGTGTTAATGGCTAAGTACGATGAAGCGGTTAAAGATGGCGAGATAGTCGGTTTATGTGTTGGAACTCGCCCCGATTGTGTGCCGAATAATGTACTGGATTTACTGGCGCGTTATCAGGCAAATGGTGTCGATGTGTGGTTAGAACTCGGGTTGCAAACAGCCAAAGATGAAACACTGCGTAGAATTAACCGTGGCCATGATTTCGCCTGTTATTGTGACACTGTGTCTAGGGCGAGAGCTCGCGGTCTTAAGGTGTGCACTCATCTTATTCTTGGCTTACCCGATGAAACCCATAGCGATTATATGGCGACTTTAGCTGCTGTATTGCAGCAGGGTGTTGACGGTTTGAAGTTACATCCTTTGCATATCGTCGAAGGTAGCACTATGGCTAAGTCGTGGCGAAGTGGGCGCTTACCTTTATTGAGTATTGAGGATTATGCCCACAGTGTCGGTGAGATGATCCGCCATACTCCCGCGGAAGTGATTTTTCACCGTGTCACCGCTTATGCGAAAAAACCTATGCTATTAGCACCCGATTGGTGTGCTTATCGTTGGGATGGATTGGTGGCGATTGTGGATAATTTGCAGCTTTATGGTGGACAAGGGCACGCATTAGCGCAACGATAGAGGCAAGTTAGTGGGATAAATTTACTCCCTAAATGTTATGTCGTCGCTATTATGTCGTAAGCGTTTATTTACGACTATTAGTTTGTTTTTTGTTAATTTTAATCTGAATTAGACCATGAATATCGCTATAAGTTGCACTGACAATTTTAGTGGGTATCATGTGATAAATTCGTTTTAAGCATTGAACCACTTAAGGGAGGCCTTATGGCCACAGTTGAATTAGAAGCAATCCTAGATCTCAATACTCTCGAACAGTACTGCAGCGCCATTGGTGCCGGTACCTTACTCAAGAGTGTAGTGTTATTTGAGCAGTTAATGCCTGAATATGTTGGAAATCTAGTGAAGGCTAACGACGCAGCAGACAAAGATACCTTATGTTCAGAAGCACATAAATTTAAAGGTGCTGCAGGTTCTGTGGGGTTAAAACGTATTCAGCAGATCGCCCAGTTATTACAGCATGGCGAAGAAGCAAGATGGGATGCTGAACATGGCTCTTGGGTTGCTGACATCGTTGAACACGCGAGTGCAGATTTACAACAGTTAAAGTTATTCCTCCAAGCCAAAGCTTAAAATATTACTTGCTAAGGTAAGATAAGGCGCAGCAATAATGTCTATTGTTGCGCTCAATTGAGTGAATCTTGCATTGGTTTTACGATTAAGTTTATTGTTTTCGACATTTTCTTGTTAGCGCTTTCCCATCTTATTTTGTTACTCCCACTTAAGTTTTACGGCGAACCGATTGAATATCGATTCGGGTCACAATCCTGATATCTTATGCCGCGTTATTGCTCATCACTTATGCTAAAGTAGATTTAATTTCTTAATTCATAACCTTCATGGCAATCGAGAAAATGAAAAGTTTACCTAGCTTAAAAAACTTATTCTATTTGGTGAATCTCCATCAAGAGCAGAATTTTAACCGCGCCGCTAAGGTGTGTTTCGTCAGTCAATCAACGCTCTCAAGTGGGATCCAAAACCTAGAAGAGCAGTTAGGGCATCAGTTGATTGAGCGAGACCATAAGTCATTTATGTTTACCGCCATTGGTGAAGAAGTGGTGCAGCGCGCCCGTAAAATTCTCACTGATGTGGATGATTTGGTGGAATTAGTGAAAAATCAAGGTGAGCCGATGACGGGGGATATTCGCTTAGGCTGTATTCCAACCATAGCGCCTTTTCTATTGAGTCGTGTGATCCGCCAGTGTCAGCAATCTTATCCGGCGATGAGTTTATTATTGAAGGAAGATACCACTGAGCGTTTGCTAGATGCTTTGGGTAAAGGAGAGCTGGACTTATTGATCCTAGCGCTACCCGTTGATACAAGCGGTTACCACAGCATGAAAGTGGGCATAGATCCTTTCAAAATGGTGGCCCACAAAGATTTAGCGGGTGGCATACATCAACCTATTGATTATCAAACTCTGCCGGACGAGAGTATTTTTCTTCTGCAAAGTGAGCATTGCATCACAGGCCATGCTATTACTGCATGTCAGCTAGGTGATAGTGCGAAAGTCAATCCGTTTGCCGCCACCAGTTTGCATACTTTAGTGCAGATGGTGAACAGTAAACTGGGCACCACGTTTCTTCCGCAAATGGCCATTGACGCGGGTATTTTGAATGACACAGATTTAGTGGTGATGACGCCACCGGGTGAGGCACCTTACCGTGATATCGGCCTGGTCTGGCGTCAAACCACCAGTCGGATCTTAACTTTTCGCACTTTAGGGTTAATGATCCAAAAATTATTAGCTAAGGACGAGGAATAAACTGACTGTAACTGCAAAGCATTAATTCAAGCTAAAGCTTAAAGTCGATTACAAATCAAAGCGGGGAAACGCCAAACACTTCAATTGAGTGTTGTTTCCCTTTGAGTTTGACTGGGCCTAGATTTGATAGGTGATACTGAGTGTTGGGGTTATCTAAACGTCCCGCGAGTGCGCCCGAAATCAACATGCGCTGTCCTAGTGGATTACATTGATCTTGCAGTCTTGCTAAGGTATTGAGCACGTCACTAAAGAAACTAATTTCTTGTTTCTGTACACCAACAACTGCAGCGACGACTTGTCCACAATGGGCCGCCGCTTTAAATTTCGGCACAAAGCCATAATGCTCTTCAAAGTAGCGGCGTTGCCAGTTCAGTTGTTGGCTAAATTCAAAATAAATATTCATGCAGCGGTCGTGAACTATCCCTTCTTCTAATGGCCAGTGAAGCAGCACTGCATCTCCCATATAGCGGTAGATTTCAGCTTCGTTATTGGACACAGTATCTGAAAGTAAACTAAAGCTGTCTTGGATCAATCGACTAAAGCGGTAATCGCCAAGTGATTCGGCATGTGTGGTTGAGGCGACCATATCTAAATAGAGGAATAAGCGCTGCTCATATCTTGGCTTGTGGTATTTACCAAGGCCTATGTTGAGTAAAATACGCGGCCCGACTAATAATGCCATTTGCTCGACAAAAGCTAAGCTGACTCGTACAACGACCAAATATACGATCAATGCTTGGAATGAAGGACTATAGAGAATGTGCGCCGTCAGCATTTGTCTGAGGGTTGACATGTGATTTTCGATGGCCCACATATTTAAAAACTGAGTCATGTAAGCTAACGTCGTAGCACCCAGTAATAAAAACAAGCCTTTAAAGATGACTGAAAACACATAGGGGAGGCGATTGATTGCACTGAAATCGGCAATGACGTTCGACATCCAATGTAAGCTGCCAAAAATTATCCCCATGTAGATAGCAAGTGTTGCGAGATCAGCCGAACTTACCGCCCATTGGGGCAGCTCTGGTGATTGGGCATATCGAAAAAACACGAATGCAGCCATGGCAATCGCCCAAGCTAAAATCGCAAAAAGGAGTTTTTTCGCTTGTCTACGTGCTCTCACTGCTTGATTGGTATCCGAATACGGCTGTGATTTCAGGATGCCGTAGTTTATAGAAAAGAGTCACCTTAGTGCCAGTGAAATTTGTGATCTGGATCAATCCAAGTCCATATCGTTACTAAAAATTAACCAAATACCTTATTAAGTATCATAGCGGTGAAACTGGTCTTTAAATAAAAGCCCCTAGGGTTGGTCATTTTGAGGCTACCATCTTCGGCAATGCTTTGTGTTAACGCCTTACTATTCGCGGCCTTAGGTCGCAATTGCAGCACTTCGCCGTGGCGCGCTGTAAGCCTCTCTACTTTTCCGAGAGCGATAAGCTCCATGATCTCTTCCCAATCCTGTTGCAGTAATTGCAACTCGTGCGGATCTGGTTCCCACAATATTGATGTACCTATACGGCGCTCACCCACAGGAATATGCCTCTCTCCTTCAACGGGTACCCAAAGTATGTTCTGGTCTAATCCCATCGGACACTTAATTTTGAGACT
>NZ_BJBV01000032.1:0-45954 GCF_036245925.1 Shewanella sp. M-Br | reverse complement strand
CCAAAGCCCTAGCCTAAACCGCTAGGGCTTTGGTGTTTATACGCTCCGCGAAAACTTATCTCGATGTCAACCCGCCGCTAAGCGGACTCCCCAGCTACGAAGACAAGCTTCTTCGCGTTCAATCATGGCTAAATACTCCGTATTTATAGCGCGATGATTTCACCCCCATGTGAGAGTAGGTCATCGCCAAGCGCCTAATTATTTCATTGAGATGTAACCAAGCCAGCTGAATAAGCTGGCTTTTTTGCGTCTATAATTTGTTAATTGGAGTGATTTTCCTGCTTTTCTCTCTGTTCTTCATCCAGCCATCTTCTCTAGCATGAGCTGCAATCCTCGCTTTTAGCAGTTACAATACGTTTTTGTCGTCATTGAACAAACACATGTCTCTATCTCATAGCCTTCAATCATTTAATTCCTTTGGTTTAGCCCAATCTTGCGCGGATCTTGTTGAAGCGCACTCAAAAGAAGCTGTTAAGGCGATATGTCTGCCACTATGGCAAAAGCAATTGCCTATGTTAGTGCTTGGTGGCGGTAGCAATCTGGTCTTTACGGAGGACTTTAACGGCACAGTTGTCAGGATTTTATCGAAAGGGATAAAAGTATCTGAAGACACAGAAGCGTTTTATCTCGATGTTGAGGCAGGTGAGAATTGGCACGAGTTAATTCAGTTTACGCTCGAGCATGGCATGTTTGGGCTGGAGAATATGGCATTAATTCCTGGGACGGTTGGTGCAGCACCTATTCAGAATATTGGCGCTTATGGTGTTGAACTATGTGATGTGTGTGATTGGGTTGAGTATCTTGATTTACCCTCAGGTGAGTTTGTGCGCATCAGTACAACTGAGTGTCAATTTGCTTACCGTGAGTCTATTTTCAAAGACAAATTGCGCAATCTCGCTGTAGTCACTGTTGTTGGACTGCGCTTAGCTAAACGTTGGCAACCGCGTTTGGCCTATGGTCCATTGCAATCGTTTGATCCTGCAACCGTTACAGCGCATGAGATTTTTGAGCGCGTATGCCAAGTACGAAGTGAAAAGCTTCCTGATCCCGCTGTGCTCGGCAATGCAGGCAGTTTCTTTAAAAACCCCATTGTAAGCGCGGCCTGTTATCTAGATTTAGCACAGCGTTTTCCGACGATAGTGGGCTACGCACAAGCGGATGCAACAGTGAAATTGGCTGCAGGCTGGTTGATTGAACAAGCGGGACTGAAAGGTTTTGTGCTCGGCAATGTGGCAGTGCATGACAAGCAAGCCTTAGTGTTAGTGAATCGAGGCGGAGCAACGGGGCATGATATTTGCCGCCTAGCACTGCATGTTATTGCGCAAGTTCGGGATAAATTTGGTGTCGTTCTAGAAGCCGAGCCTAGAATCATTGGGGCCAATGGCGAAGGAGATTTGCATGTCTGATCATTGGGGAAGAAAACGCCAGATATTAGCTTTATTATCTAGCGGGCAATTTGTTTCTGGCGAGCAGTTAGCCACTGAACTTGGGATTTCGCGTGCCGCAGTGAATAAGCACATCGATGCGCTAGAAACCTATGGTGTGGCAATTTATAGCGTCAAAGGTCGCGGTTATAAGTTAGCTAATCCTATTTCTTTGATTGATGCATCACGTTTAGTGCAATCAATTGATAACCGTTGCTTTTACTTTGATGAGATAGCAAGCACCAACGGCTTTATGCTGGACCATACTACTGAATTGAAGAATGGTGATGTGTGTGTGGCAGAGTATCAATCCGCAGGTCGTGGTCGTCGAGGCCGAACTTGGGTGTCGCCCTATGGGCATCACTTATATTTCTCGCTGTTTTGGACTTTCCCGCAGGGAATGGCACAGGCCATGGGATTGAGTTTAGTGGTGGCCTGTACATTGGTTGAAGTGCTTAAATCTTTTGGCGTCGAGAATATTGGTGTTAAGTGGCCCAATGACATCTATTTGGATAACAAGAAGCTTGCCGGGATCTTGATTGAAATGTCGGGGCAGGCTGATAGCCTGTGCCAGCTTATCATAGGTGTTGGTGTCAATATGGCTATGTCAGAGGAACAAGGTAAAGGTATCGATCAGCCTTGGAGTGATTTGTCAGAGTTGGTCGACATGCCTGACAAGACGGCGCTTGTTATTGCATTACAGAAGCAGCTTAAGCGTGATATTCAGTTATTTGAGCGTGAAGGATTAGCTGCATTCAAGACTCGTTGGCAAGCTGCGGACTTATTTTATGGCCGTGAAATACGTTTGCTTATGGGGGAAAAGTCTGTCGAAGGAATTTGTCGTGGCGTTGATGAGCAAGGTGCGGTATTGCTCGAAACCGCCGATGGTGTTCAAGCATTTATCGGCGGTGAAATTAGCTTAAGGGCACGCTAAGTACGCAAGAGTCAATTTTATATAAGGCTATTTGCGCATCAGCACGTGGGACATCAAATGATCCTGACCTTTCTGCAGGATCAAATGGGCCCTCTCACGGGTCGGTTGAATGTTAAGTTGTAGGTTTGGGCCATTGATTGTGTCCCAAATATTGGCGGCAATCGTATTGGCTTCATCGTCGGTTAGCGTCGAATAGTGATGAAAATAAGATTTTTTGTCACTGAATGCGCCAGAGCGGAACTGCAAGAATCGTTCTTTATACCATTGTTTCAGCAAAGGTTCTTCCGCATCGACATAAATAGAAAAGTCGACAAAATCGGAGACGAAAGGACGACGGGTATCAACGGGGGAGTCGAGTCCAGTCTGTAATACATTCAAGCCTTCTAAAATTAAGATGTCTGGCTGAGAAACGGTTTGATGCTGATTCTTAACGCGGTCATAGGTGACGTGCGAATAGATAGGGGCTTTCACATGTGGCTGACCGGATTTCACGGCGGAGATAAACTCAACCAGCATTTTCATATCGTAACTTTCTGGAAATCCCTTACGCTGTAAGAGTCCTTTACGTTTTAAGTCCGCCAGAGGATACAAAAAACCATCTGTTGTCACCAAATCAACTTTTGGGTGTTCAGGCCAGTGTCGTAGTAAAGCTTGCAAAATACGTGCTGTGGTGCTTTTCCCGACGGCGACACTACCAGCAATACTAATGATGTAAGGACTTTTTGATGGTTTTTGACCGAGGAATTCATCAACCACTAAGCCTCGTTGTTGCTTAGCTTTAACGATCAAATTCAGTAGCCGGCTAAGGGGAAGATAAATATCGGTCACTTCCGATAAGGAAATCTTTTCATTTATGCCTCTAAGGTTCTCCAAGTCTTGCTCACTCAGTGTCAACGGCACTGAATCTCGTAACTCAGACCATTGCAGGCGCTCGAAGGCGAGATAGAGTGCTTTTTGAATTGAATTTTTAGAAGTCATAGGCTTTCCTCAGCTTAGGAAAGGCACAGTACACTATGAGATTATTTGGAACAATACTAAATGGGTGATTGCAGTCGTGTTTCCGTTACCGTTTGATGTATTCGCTGTTTAATTGGCCGTCAAAGTTGCATAACGTGTAAAAAAACACCGTTCAAGCGCTTTTTTTACGTAAATAGGCGTTTTTTACTTGCACTTGGGAGCGCATTTACCTAATATCCCGTTCCGAAATGATAATGCCGGCATAGCTCAGTTGGTAGAGCAACTGACTTGTAATCAGTAGGTCCCGAGTTCGACTCTTGGTGCCGGCACCATTTTCTGTGGAGGGGTTCCCGAGTGGCCAAAGGGATCAGACTGTAAATCTGACGGCTCAGCCTTCGAAGGTTCGAATCCTTCTCCCTCCACCACTTTTTTCTAGGTAGTTAGGTAGCCTTAGTTAGGTTGCGCGGACATCGTATAATGGTATTACTCCAGCCTTCCAAGCTGATAACGCGGGTTCGATTCCCGCTGTCCGCTCCAAATTAGTTGCTGATATGGCTCAGTTGGTAGAGCACACCCTTGGTAAGGGTGAGGTCGGCAGTTCGAATCTGCCTATCAGCACCAGCCTCTCTAAATTTAGCTCCTACGCCTAAACATAATCGGTTCGATGTCATTTTAATGCATCGGATTTTTTCTATATGTTAGTTTTCATCACCAAGAATCTTGGACTGAGGCATTACCATGGCTAAAGCTAAATTTGAACGTATTAAGCCCCATGTAAACGTGGGCACCATTGGTCACGTTGACCATGGTAAAACCACACTGACTGCAGCTATCTCTCACGTACTGGCTAAGACCTACGGTGGCGAAGCTAAAGACTTCTCTCAAATCGATAACGCTCCAGAAGAGCGTGAGCGCGGTATCACGATCAATACCTCTCACATCGAATATGACACGCCTTCACGTCACTACGCACACGTAGACTGCCCAGGCCACGCTGACTATGTTAAAAACATGATCACTGGTGCTGCACAGATGGACGGCGCGATTCTAGTGGTTGCCTCTACAGACGGTCCAATGCCACAGACTCGTGAGCACATCCTGCTTTCTCGTCAGGTTGGCGTACCTTTCATCATCGTGTTCATGAACAAATGTGACATGGTAGATGACGAAGAGTTACTGGAATTGGTCGAAATGGAAGTGCGTGAACTTCTGTCAGAATACGATTTCCCAGGTGATGATTTACCAGTAATCCAAGGTTCAGCTCTGAAGGCCCTAGAAGGTCAACCAGAGTGGGAAGCTAAGATCCTTGAATTAGCCGCAGCACTGGATTCTTACATTCCAGAACCACAACGTGATATCGATAAGCCGTTCCTACTGCCAATCGAAGACGTATTCTCAATTTCAGGCCGTGGTACAGTCGTTACTGGTCGTGTTGAGCGTGGTATTGTTAAAGTGGGTGACGAAGTTGAAATCGTTGGTGTTCGCACAACGACTAAAACAACGTGTACTGGTGTAGAAATGTTCCGTAAACTGCTTGACGAAGGTCGTGCAGGTGAGAACTGTGGTGTGTTATTACGTGGTACTAAGCGTGATGACGTAGAACGTGGTCAAGTATTGGCTAAACCAGGTTCAATCAACCCACACACGACTTTTGAATCAGAAGTTTATGTTCTGTCAAAAGAAGAAGGCGGACGTCACACTCCATTCTTCAAAGGCTACCGTCCACAGTTCTACTTCCGTACAACTGACGTAACCGGTACTATCGAACTGCCAGAAGGCGTAGAGATGGTAATGCCTGGCGACAACATCAAAATGGTAGTGACTCTGATTTGCCCAATCGCGATGGACGAAGGTTTACGCTTCGCAATCCGTGAAGGTGGTCGTACAGTTGGTGCTGGTGTAGTAGCTAAAATCATCGCTTAATTGCGATAGAAATTAGTTTGAAAAGGAAGCTTCGGCTTCCTTTTTTGTTTAAGTGGATTATTTCATAGGTTTTGTGGTTTGCATGGGATTCGCATCCTTGCTTACAAAGTCGAATAAGAATACAATCTATGGCCGATTTTTGACCCTGAGCTTATGCTATTTTGCGTTTCTAAGGGTGTTCGGAAATGCAGAGTGATGTGGGATTATGCCCGTCAATTAATGTGCTCTAAGCTCAGGCCGTATTGAGTAACGGAAAAACCGATGACAACAAATACTGAAAACCAGAACAATTCTCTGGATATCGTGAAGTGGGGTTTAGTGATTGTATTGCTAGCCGCTGCTGTTATTGGCAATCAAATGTATAGCGAAGCCAGTGCCGTCATACGTGCGCTTAGTGTTATCGTTGCATTCGCTATTGCTGGTTTTATTGCGCTTCAGACTGTAAAAGGTAAAAAAGCGTTAGCTTTTGCCCGTGAAGCGCATATCGAAGTGCGCAAGGTTGTATGGCCGACGCGTCAAGAAGCGCTAAACACCACTTTTATTGTCCTTGCAGCAACAGGTATCTTAGCTCTTATCCTTTGGGGTATGGATGCTGTGTTAATGCGAATTGTCAATTTTATCACTGGCGTATAGGCACCTCGAATGACTGAAGCTAAAGAAGCTAAAAAAAGATGGTATGTAGTGCAGGCATTCTCAGGCTATGAAGGCCGAGTTTGTAAGTCACTGATTGAATATATTAAAATGCATGGCATGGAAGCATACTTCGGTGAAGTATTGGTTCCGACTGAAGAAGTCATCGAAATGCGTGCAGGTCAGCGTCGCAAGAGCGAACGTAAGTTTTTCCCTGGCTATGTGTTAGTCCAGATGGAAATGAACGATGACAGCTGGCATTTAGTCAAAAGCATCCCGCGTGTTTTAGGCTTTATTGGCGGAACGTCTGATCGTCCTGCCCCAATTTCAGATAAAGAAGCTGATGCAATTCTGCGTCGCTTACAAGAAACGACAGCGTCACCGACTCATAGAACCATATTTGAGCCTGGTGAAGTGGTACGTGTGTGTGATGGTCCATTTGCTGACTTTAACGGTACCGTTGAAGAAGTGGATTATGACAAGAGCCGCGTGAAAGTATCAGTGATGATCTTTGGTCGTTCTACGCCTGTTGAACTTGATTTTAGTCAAGTTGAAAAAGGCTGATTAAATAAACTACAAAATCCGTTTGGCAACGGGTGCGAATTTCTATATAATTCGCACCCGTTGTTTTCGGGGGAGCATGTCAGCATGTCGCTGATGCGCGTTTGAACCCAAACTGAGGAAATGTCAGATGGCAAAGAAGATTGATGCTTATATTAAGCTACAAGTAAAATCCGGTTCTGCGAACCCATCACCACCAGTTGGTCCAGCTTTGGGTCAAAAAGGTGTGAACATCATGGAATTCTGTAAAGCGTTTAACGCCCGTACAGAAAAAATGGAAAAAGGCATGCCTATTCCAGTCGTGATCACTGTTTACAGTGACCGTTCATTCACTTTTGAAACTAAGACTTCTCCAGCGTCTTACTTACTGAAGACTGCTGCAGGCCTGAAATCAGGTTCTCCACGTCCAAACACTCAGAAAGTGGGTACTATCGCTCGCGCTAAAGTTCAAGAAATTGCTGAACTGAAAGCTGCCGATATGACTGGTGCTGACATTGAAGCGATGACTCGCTCAATCGAAGGTACTGCGCGTTCAATGGGTTTGGTTGTAGAGGATTAATATAATGGCAAAGCTAACTAAACGCATGCGCGTAATTCGCGAAAAAGTTGACGGTACTAAAAGCTACGATATCAACGAAGCTGTTGCTCTGTTAAAAGAATTAGCAACTGCAAAATTCGTTGAAAGTGTAGACGTAGCAGTTAACCTGGGTATTGACCCTCGTAAATCTGACCAAAACGTTCGTGGTGCAACAGTGTTGCCACACGGTACTGGTCGTGACGTTCGCGTTGCAGTATTTACACAAGGTGCAAATGCTGAAGCTGCTAAAGCTGCTGGCGCTGAGCTAGTTGGTATGGATGATCTGGCTGAGAAAATCAAAGCCGGTGAAATGAACTTTGACGTAGTTATCGCATCTCCAGATGCAATGCGCGTTGTTGGTATGTTAGGTCAAATCTTAGGCCCACGTGGTTTAATGCCTAACCCTAAAACAGGTACAGTAACGCCAAACGTTGCTGAAGCTGTTAAGAACGCCAAAGCGGGTCAAGTTCGTTACCGTAACGACAAGAACGGTATTATCCACACTACTATCGGTAAAGTGGATTTCACACCAGTTCAATTGAAAGAAAACTTGGAAGCGTTAGTGTCAGCACTGAAAAAGGCTAAGCCTGCAGTTGCTAAAGGCATTTTCGTGAAAAAGATCAGCATCTCTACCACTATGGGTGCAGGTGTTGCAGTTGATCAAGCTACGCTTGAAACAACTCTATAATTTTACAAAGCGGGTGCATTAGTCTATAATGCGCGCACTTTGTGGGTTGAAGCCTGTTTTATCTCTCGTTTAGGCGGAGTTTAACTCAGGTTTCCGTCCAAGACCGCAGGTGTTTTTTGTAAAAATAACTTAATTTCCTGCGTAGACGGTGTCAGGCCCCAGCTAAAATTTTTTACTGGATAATCTGCACCGTAAGTCACTAAATACATAAGTATTTAGTATGGTAAATACTAGGGAATACCCTAGGTAGAATCCAGGAGTAAAGCCAATGGCATTAAGACTCGAAGACAAAAAAGCGATTGTTGCTGAAGTCAACGAAGCTGCCAAAGGTGCGCTATCTGCAGTTGCCGCTGATTCTCGCGGTGTGACTGTAGGTGCTATGACCGGTCTGCGTAAAAAAGCTCGCGAAGCTGGTGTATATGTACGTGTAGTACGTAACACGCTAGCTCGTCGTGCTGTTGAAGGTACTGCTTTTGAGTGCCTAGCAGAAACGTTCACTGGCCCAACTTTGATTGCTTTTTCTTTAGAGCACCCAGGTGCTGCAGCACGTCTGTTAAAAGACTTTGCTAAAGAACAAGCTAACTTCGAAGTTAAAGGCGCAGCCTTTGAAGGGAATTTCATCCCTGCAGCTGAAATTGATCGTTTGGCGAAACTGCCAACATACGAAGAAGCACTAGCTCAGTTAATGATGACTATGAAAGAAGCATCTGCTGGCAAGTTCGTTCGTACACTGGCCGCCCTGCGCGATCAAAAACAAGAAGCCGCTTAATTTCAAGCTGGCTGCTTAATAAAATTGAATTCAGAACAATAGGAAACATTTGTTATGTCTATCACTAAAGACCAAATCTTAGAAGCCTTTGCAGCTATGTCTGTAATGGAAGTTGTTGAACTGATCGAAGCTATGGAAGAGAAGTTCGGCGTTTCTGCCGCTGCTGCTGTTGTTTCTGGCGGTGCAGAAGCAGTTGTTGTTGAAGAACAAACAGAATTCAACGTAGTTCTGACTGCTCACGGCGACAACAAAGTTGCAGTTATTAAAGCCATCCGTGGCGCAACTGGTTTAGGCCTGAAAGAAGCTAAAGCTATGTCTGAAGCTGCTCCAGTAGCAGTTAAAGAAGGCGTTTCTAAAGAAGAAGCTGAAGCTCTGAAGAAAGAACTTACTGAAGCTGGTGCTTCTGTAGAAATTAAGTAAGCTATTATTTAGCTTGCTCACCCAAGCCACTTGGGTGGAGGCTGGCGGTTTTTTAACCGTCGGCCTTTTTTGCGCTATATGCGCTGGCGATTTTTTTTCACCGTTTGTCGCCAAATTTTGCAGTCCCTAGCAGAGATTACTGGTTAGGTTCTTGCCATCAACGGTGATGGGCAAACGTGCTGAATTTTAATAACTTAAGTTATTTATTCAGTCTTGGTCACATCTCGTAAGCAGAGGAAACCCATGGTTTACTCCTATTCTGAAAAGAAGCGTATTCGCAAAGACTTTGGTAAGCGTCCAAAAGTTTTGGATATCCCTTATTTATTGTCTATCCAGCTAGACTCTTTTAAGAAGTTCACCGATCAAGATCCTACCGGTGAGCGCGGTTTAGAAGCCGCCTTCCGTAGCGTTTTTCCCATCAAGAGCTTTTCTGGTAACTCAGAACTGCAATACGTCAGCTATAAGCTTGGCGAGCCTGTTTTTGATGTGAAAGAGTGTCAGATCCGTGGTGTTACGTATTCAGCTCCACTACGCGTTAAATTACGCATGGTGTTGTATGACCGTGAAGCAGCGGCGGGCACAGTAAAAGATATTAAAGAACAAGAAGTCTACATGGGTGATATCCCATTGATGACGGATAACGGTACTTTTGTTATCAACGGTACTGAGCGTGTAATCGTATCTCAATTACACCGTTCTCCAGGCGTGTTCTTTGATCATGACCGTGGTAAAACCCACTCATCCGGTAAGGTGCTGTATAACGCACGTATTATTCCTTACCGTGGTTCATGGCTTGACTTTGAATTCGATCCTAAAGATGCACTATTTGTGCGTATTGACCGTCGCCGCAAACTGCCTGCGACCATCATGTTACGTGCATTAGAATATTCTACTCAAGAGATCCTCGATCTGTTCTTCGAACGCGTTGAGTTCAAGATCAAGAAAGATACTCTGGTCATGTCTTTGGTGCCTGAACGTCTGCGTGGCGAAACTGCCAGCTATGACATCAAGGATGCTGAAGGTTCTGTACTGGTTGAAGCGGGACGTCGTATTACTGCGCGTCACATTCGTCAGTTAGAAAAGACTAATACCACTGAGCTTGAAGTGCCAGTTGAATATATCGTGGGCAAATATGCTGCTCAAGATTATATCGATCCGGACACGGGTGAAGTTTTAGTCTCTGCCAACAGTGAAATTAGCTTAGAAGATCTGGCTAAACTATCATTGGCCGGTATTAAAGATATCAGCACGTTGTATATCAACGAGCTAGATCATGGTGCTTATATTTCAGATACGCTGCGTATCGATTCAACCACTAACCGCTTAGAAGCGCTGGTTGAGATCTATCGTATGATGCGTCCTGGCGAGCCACCAACCAAAGATGCTGCCGAAGCGCTATTCCAGAACTTGTTCTTCAGTGAAGAGCGTTATGACCTGTCTAAAGTAGGTCGTATGAAGTTCAACCGTCGTCTCAGCATTCCTGATGACGAAGGTAGCGGTGTATTGTCTAAAGAAGACATCGTCGCGGTAATGAAGAACATCATTCATATCCGTAACGGTTTCGACGAAGTCGATGACATCGATCACTTAGGTAACCGTCGTATTCGTAGCGTCGGTGAAATGGCTGAAAACCAATTCCGTGTTGGTTTAGTCCGTGTTGAGCGCGCCGTGCGTGAACGTCTGTCTTTAGGCGATCTGAACGAGCTGATGCCACAAGACTTGATCAACGCTAAGCCAATTTCTGCTGCAGTGAAAGAGTTCTTCGGTTCTTCTCAGCTGTCACAATTCATGGACCAAAACAACCCGCTGTCAGAAGTAACGCATAAGCGTCGTATTTCTGCACTTGGCCCTGGTGGTTTGACTCGTGAACGTGCAGGCTTCGAAGTCCGCGACGTACATCCAACGCATTATGGTCGTTTATGTCCAATTGAGACCCCTGAAGGTCCAAACATTGGTCTAATCAACTCATTAGCAAGTTTTGCCCGTACTAACTCTTACGGCTTCCTAGAAACGCCATACCGCAAGGTTATCGACGGCGTGATTACTGACGAAGTGGAATACTTGTCAGCAATCGAAGAAGGTCGTTATGTGATTGCACAGGCGAACATTGAAGTTGACGCGAACGGTCGTATGGCAGAAGAGCAAATTGCTTGTCGTCATAAAGGTGAATCTACCTTTATGCGCGCTGCTGACATCCAGTATATGGACGTTTCGCCACAACAGATTATTTCTGTTGCTGCGTCGCTGATCCCGTTCTTAGAACACGACGATGCTAACCGTGCCTTGATGGGTGCGAACATGCAACGTCAAGCCGTACCCACACTGCGCTCTGAAAAGCCGCTAGTAGGTACTGGTATTGAACGTACTTTGGCTGTTGACTCTGGTGTTGTGGTTGTTGCTAAACGTGGTGGTTTTGTAGACTACGTTGATGCGAGCCGCATCGTTGTTAAAGTAAATGAAGATGAGTTGCGTCCAGGCGAAGCCGGTATCGACATTTATAACCTGACTAAATACACCCGTTCTAACCAAAACACTTGTATCAACCAACGCCCTTGTTGTGCTGTTGGTGAGCCAGTCGTTCGTGGTGACGTGTTAGCAGACGGTCCGTCTACTGACTTAGGTGACTTAGCCCTTGGCCAGAACATGCGTATCGCATTCATGCCTTGGAACGGTTACAACTTCGAAGACTCGATCTTAATTTCTGAGCGCGTAGCGCAAGAAGACCGTTTCACCACTATCCACATTCAGGAGCTGTCTTGTATTGCTCGTGATACCAAACTGGGTAGCGAAGAAATCACGGCTGATATTCCAAACGTAGGTGAATCTGCTCTGTCGAAACTCGACGAGTCAGGTATCGTTTACATTGGTGCAGAAGTGAAGGGCGGCGATATTCTGGTTGGTAAAGTGACGCCAAAAGGCGAAACACAGCTAACGCCAGAAGAGAAGTTACTCCGTGCTATCTTCGGTGAGAAAGCGTCTGACGTTAAAGACAGTTCACTGCGTGTTCCTAACTCTGTTAAGGGCACTATCATCGACGTTCAGGTATTTACCCGTGACGGCGTTGAAAAAGATAAGCGTGCAGTTGAAATCGAAGAGATGCACATTGCCCAAGCTCGTAAAGACTTAGGCGAAGAGTTCAAGATCCTTGAAGAAGGTGTATTGAGCCGTGCGCGTAACCTGTTAATCGGTGCTGGTTTCACTGAAGCGCAAATTGCTGCGTTGCCACGTAAAGATGTATTGGTTCAAGTCATTGACGATGAAGCAAAACAAACTGAACTTGAGCAATTAGCTGAACAGCATGAAGAGCTGAAAGCTGACTTCGATAAGAAGTTTGAAATCAAACGTCGCAAGATCACCCAAGGTGATGATTTGGCGCCAGGCGTACTCAAAATCGTTAAGGTTTACTTAGCGGTTAAGCGTACTATCCAACCTGGTGACAAGATGGCGGGTCGTCACGGTAACAAGGGTGTTATCTCTAAGATTTGCCCAATCGAAGACATGCCATATGACGAACAAGGTAACCCAGTAGACATCGTATTGAACCCGCTAGGTGTTCCATCACGTATGAACATTGGTCAGGTACTTGAAGTCCATATGGGCGCCGCTGCCAAAGGCATTGGTAACAAGATCACTGCGATGCTTGAAGAACAGCGTGAGCTGGCTGAAGTTCGTGGTTACATCAAGCAAGTTTATGAATTAGGTGACGAAGTGCAGCAGCGCGTCGATATCGATTCATTCACTGATGATGAAGTATTACGTCTTGCGACTAACCTGAAAGGCGGTATCCCGATTGCAACTCCTGCATTCGACGGTGCTAAAGAGAAAGAGATCAAGCAGATGCTTGAACTTGCAGGTTTGCCAACCTCTGGTCAGTTGAAGTTGTTTGATGGTCGTACCGGTAACGAATTTGAGCGTCAAGTAACGGTAGGTTACATGTACATGCTCAAACTGAACCACTTAGTTGATGACAAGATGCACGCCCGTTCTACCGGTTCGTACAGCTTAGTGACTCAACAACCACTGGGCGGTAAAGCTCAGTTCGGTGGTCAGCGTTTCGGTGAGATGGAAGTGTGGGCACTAGAAGCATACGGTGCCGCTTATACGCTTCAAGAAATGCTCACTGTTAAATCGGATGACGTTAACGGTCGTACTCAGATGTATAAGAACATCGTCGACGGTAACCATCAGATGCAACCTGGCATGCCAGAGTCCTTCAACGTGTTACTGAAGGAGATCCGTTCACTCGGTATTAATATCGAGTTGGATCAGGCATAAGCGCAGGCCTTTAGCCGCGTTTGGCAAACAGAATGGTGCTCCGTGCAAGCGGAGCACCCGGTTTAACTCCTTCAGGAGAGAAACGTGAAAGACTTATTAAAGTTTCTGAAACAGCAAAGCAAGACTGAAGAATTTAACGGCATCAAAATTGGTCTGGCATCGCCTGATCTGATCCGTTCTTGGTCTTTTGGTGAAGTTAAGAAGCCAGAAACCATCAACTACCGTACCTTCAAGCCTGAGCGTGAAGGTCTGTTCTGTGCGCGTATCTTTGGCCCAGTCAAAGATTACGAATGTTTGTGCGGTAAGTACAAACGTTTGAAGCACCGTGGTGTTATTTGTGAAAAGTGTGGCGTTGAAGTAACCCAAACTAAAGTACGTCGTGAACGTATGGGTCACATCGAACTGGCTAGCCCAGTTGCGCACATTTGGTTCTTAAAATCACTGCCGTCACGTATTGGCTTAATGCTGGATATGACGCTGCGTGATATCGAACGCGTACTGTATTTTGAATCATTTGTCGTGATCGAGCCTGGCATGACCAGCCTTGAACGTGGCCAAATGCTGACAGAAGAAACTTATCTGGATGCATTAGAAGAATACGGTGATGAGTTCGAAGCTAAAATGGGTGCCGAAGCAGTGCTTGAACTGTTACGTGCTATCGATTTAGCAAAAGAAATTGAACAAATGCGTGAAGAATTGCCTTCAATCAATTCTGAGACTCGTCGCAAGAAAGTGACTAAACGTCTTAAGTTGATGGAAGCATTCTACACTTCAGGCAACAAGCCTGAGTGGATGATCTTAAAAGTACTGCCTGTGTTACCACCTGACTTACGTCCGTTGGTTCCGCTCGATGGCGGCCGCTTCGCGACTTCAGATCTTAACGACCTGTATCGCCGCGTGATCAACCGTAACAACCGTTTGAAGCGTCTGTTAGATTTAGCTGCGCCAGACATTATCGTACGCAACGAAAAGCGTATGTTACAAGAGTCTGTTGATGCGCTATTAGATAACGGTCGTCGTGGTCGTGCTATTACCGGTTCTAACAAGCGTCCTCTGAAATCTTTGGCTGATATGATCAAAGGTAAGCAAGGTCGTTTCCGTCAGAACTTGTTGGGTAAGCGCGTTGACTATTCTGGTCGTTCGGTAATTACCGTAGGTCCTACTCTACGTCTGCACCAATGTGGTCTTCCTAAGAAGATGGCACTGGAACTGTTCAAGCCATTCATCTATGGCAAGCTAGAAGGTCGTGGCTTAGCTACTACTATCAAAGCGGCTAAGAAGATGGTTGAGCGTGAAGTAGCGGAAGTTTGGGACGTTCTGGATGAAGTGATCCGCGAACATCCAGTGATGCTCAACCGTGCACCAACACTGCACAGACTGGGTATCCAAGCGTTCGAACCAGTACTGATTGAAGGTAAAGCAATCCAGTTACACCCACTCGTTTGTGCGGCATACAACGCCGACTTCGATGGTGACCAAATGGCGGTACACGTACCGTTAACACTGGAAGCGCAGCTTGAAGCCCGTGCCCTGATGATGTCTACTAACAACATCCTGTCACCAGCCAACGGCGAGCCTGTTATCACCCCGTCTCAAGACGTGGTATTGGGTCTGTACTACACCAGCCGTGAGCGTATTAACGGCCGTGGTGAAGGTATGGCATTTATGTCTGTTGCTGAAGTTGAAAAAGCTTACGCAACTGGCGCTGCTGAACTGCATGCCCGCGTTAAAGTTCGTATCACTGAAACCATTATTGGTGACGATGGTGAGCGCACTGAACAACGCCGTATCGTTGATACGACTGTGGGTCGTGCTCTGCTGTCACTTATTCTGCCAGCAGGTTTGTCATTTGATCTGGTTAACCAGAACATGGGCAAAAAGCAGATCTCTAAACTGTTGAACACCTGTTATCGTCAACTGGGTCTGAAAGATACTGTTATCTTCGCTGACCAATTGATGTATACCGGTTTCCGTTTTGCAACCATCTCTGGTGCCTCTGTAGGTATCGATGACATGGTTATTCCAGACGAGAAATACACCTTAGTTGCTGATGCAGAAGCGGAAGTTCTTGAAATTCAAGAGCAGTTCCAATCTGGTCTAGTCACAGCCGGTGAGCGTTACAACAAAGTTATCGATATCTGGGCTAGTGCCAACGAAAAAGTTTCTAAAGCTATGATGGAAAACCTGTCAACTGAGACAGTGATTAACCGTGATGGTGTTGAAGAGAAACAAGCCTCGTTTAACAGCATCTATATGATGGCTGACTCAGGCGCTCGTGGTAGTGCCGCACAGATCCGTCAGTTGGCGGGTATGCGTGGTCTGATGGCTAAGCCAGACGGCTCAATCATCGAAACGCCAATTACCGCTAACTTCCGTGAAGGTCTAAACGTACTCCAGTACTTTATTTCTACTCACGGTGCGCGTAAAGGTCTAGCCGATACGGCATTGAAGACAGCGAACTCGGGTTACCTGACTCGTCGTCTTGTAGACGTTGCACAAGATTTAGTGGTTATCGAAGACGATTGTGGTACTCACGAAGGTCTAACCATGAAACCGCTGATTGAAGGTGGTGATGTGGTTGAGCCGTTACGTGAACGCGTACTGGGTCGTGTGGTTGCGATTGATGTGTTCTATCCAGGCACTGAAGACGTATTAGCACCACGTAACACGCTACTCGACGAAGCATGGTGTGACAAGTTAGAAGAGCATTCAATCGACGAAGTGATTGTACGTTCTGTTATTTCTTGTGATACCGATTTCGGTGTGTGTGCAGCTTGTTACGGTCGTGACTTGGCTCGTGGTCATATTATTAACCACGGTGAAGCCATCGGTGTTGTGGCAGCACAATCTATCGGTGAACCAGGTACACAGTTAACGATGCGTACGTTCCACATCGGTGGTGCGGCATCTAGAGCGTCTGCAGAAAACAATGTCCAAGTGAAAAACTCGGGTTCATTGAAACTGCATAATGCTAAGCATGTGACTAACAGTGACGGCAAACTGGTTATCGTTTCTCGTTCTTCTGAACTGGCTGTTATTGACGAGCTGGGTCGTGAGAAAGAGCGTTATAAAGTGCCATACGGTACTGTGCTCGAGAAACTAGAAGAAGCGGCTGTTGAAGCGGGCGATGTTATCGCTAACTGGGATCCACATACTCACCCAATCATTTCTGAAGTGGCGGGTAGTATCAAGTTCGTAGACATGATTGACGGTGTCACGATGACACGTCAAACAGACGAACTAACGGGTCTGTCATCAATCGTGATCCTTGACGTTGGTCAGCGTGGTACTGCGGGTAAAGAAATGCGCCCAATGATCCGTCTGCTTGGCGCTAATGGTGCTGACTTGATGATCCCAGGTACTGAAGTACCAGCACAATACTTCTTACCAGGTAGTGCGATCGTTAACTTAGAAGATAACGCGCAAATCAACGTGGGTGACGCATTAGCTCGTATTCCTCAGGAATCGTCTAAAACTCGCGACATCACCGGTGGTCTGCCACGCGTTGCTGACTTGTTCGAAGCGCGTAAGCCAAAAGAGCCTGCTATTCTGGCGGAAATCTCTGGTACCATCTCGTTTGGTAAAGAGACCAAAGGTAAGCGTCGTTTGGTGATTACACCTGCTGATGGCGGCGATCATTATGAAGAGATGATCCCTAAGTGGCGTAACTTAAACGTGTTCGAAGGTGAAAAAGTCGAACGTGGTGAAGTTATCGCTGACGGTCCAGAAGCGGCACACGACATTCTGCGTCTTCGTGGTATCCACAACGTAGCAAACTACATTGTGAACGAAGTACAGGACGTTTACCGTCTGCAAGGCGTGAAGATCAACGATAAGCATATCGAAGTGATCATCCGTCAGATGCTGCGTAAGTGTCTTATCACTTCTGCCGGTGACACTGACTTCCTCGAAGGGGAACAAGCTGAAGTGTCACGCGTGAAGATCGCTAACCGCGAACTGATCGCCCAAGGTAAAGTGCCTGCGACCTTTGAACGTGAACTACTGGGTATTACTAAAGCATCTCTGGCAACAGAATCCTTTATCTCAGCAGCATCGTTCCAAGAAACGACGCGCGTACTGACCGAAGCCGCCGTAGGTGGTAAGAGCGATCAATTACGTGGTCTGAAAGAAAACGTTATCGTTGGCCGACTGATCCCAGCCGGTACTGGTTACGCTTATCACAAGACTCGTAATGAAGCGCGTGCGAAGAAAAACGAACCTGTAGTAGTGAACAAGATCACTGCAAGTGAAGCCGAACAGAACTTGGCCGATCTCTTAAACTTGGCTGGTAGCCAAGATTAAGTAATAAGTTTGTTATAAAAAGGCGCCTATGGCGCCTTTTTTCTTGTAATATGCCGCAAAAGTTGGCTATTTCTTGACAGTCAGGCATTACCTTTCTAAAATTCCGCGTCCCACCATTGTGGGATATAGATTTTTCACACCTTATCGTTGAGTTTGATTCAACTGACTCGGAGCTATACATGGCAACTGTAAACCAGTTGGTACGTAAGCCACGCGCGCCAAAAGTCGACAAGACTAACGTGCCTGCGTTGAATGCGTGCCCGCAAAAACGTGGTGTTTGTACACGTGTGTACACTACTACCCCTAAAAAACCTAACTCTGCACTACGTAAAGTAGCTCGTGTGCGTCTAACTAACGGTTTCGAAGTTACTTCGTACATCGGCGGTGAAGGCCACAACCTGCAGGAACATAGCGTGATCTTAATCCGTGGTGGTCGTGTTAAAGACTTACCAGGTGTGCGTTATCACACTATTCGTGGCGCATTAGACTGTGCAGGCGTGACTTCACGTCGCCAAAGCCGTTCTAAATACGGTGCTAAGCGTCCTAAGTCTTAACTTATCCGTTAAGTAAGGCCAAGCTAGTTTTATTTTGAGAATTCCAGTTTTGGAAATCCCTGAAGCATACGGAGAATTGTTATGCCAAGACGTCGCGTTGTAGGACAACGTAAAATCCTACCAGATCCAAAGTTTCACAGTGAGTTGCTGGCTAAGTTCATCAACGTCATTATGCAAGACGGCAAAAAGTCGACTGCAGAAAAAATTATTTACAAGGCACTAGATGTTGTCGCTGAAAAGAAAAGCGAAAACCATTTAGTTATCCTTGAAGCAGCCCTGGACAACGTTCGCCCATCAGTCGAAGTTAAATCTCGTCGCGTTGGTGGTTCTACGTACCAGGTACCATGTGAAGTTCGTCCTGTGCGTCGTAACGCACTGGCGATGCGCTGGTTAGTTGAAGCTGCTCGTAAGCGTGGTGAAAAATCTATGGCTTTACGTCTGGCAGGTGAAATGCTGGATGCGTCTGAAAACAAAGGTACTGCTGTTAAGAAGCGTGAAGACGTGCATCGCATGGCTGAAGCTAACAAAGCCTTTGCTCATTACCGTTGGTAATATGATGGTGTGGGCTTAGGCCCACACCATAGTTGTTGATATTGCCAAGACTTAGGTCTTGGTGGAGAGGGTATAATCGTGGCTCGTACAACCCCAATTGAGCGTTATCGTAATATCGGTATTTGTGCTCATGTTGACGCAGGTAAAACCACCACAACAGAACGTGTTCTGTTCTATACCGGTTTGTCTCATAAAATCGGTGAGGTGCATGACGGCGCCGCTACCACAGACTGGATGGTTCAAGAGCAAGAGCGTGGTATCACTATCACCTCGGCTGCGGTAACCACATTCTGGCGTGGTATGGATGCTCAATTCACTGAACACCGCATCAATATCATCGATACCCCTGGTCACGTTGACTTTACTATTGAAGTTGAACGGTCTCTGCGCGTCCTCGACGGTGCTGTTGTCGTTTTCTGTGGTTCATCTGGTGTTGAACCTCAGTCAGAAACAGTGTGGCGTCAAGCTGATAAATACCGCGTTCCACGTTTGGTATTTATCAACAAGATGGACCGTGCAGGTGCAGACTTTGAACGTGTAGTGAAGCAAATTAGAACTCGTCTTGGAGCCACTTGTGTGCCTATTCAATTGAATATCGGTGCAGAAGAAAACTTCAAAGGCGTGATCGACTTAATCAAGATGAAAGCGATTAACTGGAATGAATCAGACCAGGGTATGACTTTCACTTATGAGGAGATCCCTGCAGAGTTAGCTGCTAAAGCGGCTGAAATGCATGAGTATCTGGTTGAAGTGGCAGCTGAATCTTCGGATGAACTGATGGATAAGTACCTTGAAGAAGGCACGCTATCAGAAGACGAAATTAAAAAGGCGCTACGTCAGCGTACTATAAATAATGAAATCGTTTTAGCGACTTGTGGTTCTGCATTTAAGAACAAAGGCGTTCAAGCGGTACTTGATGCGGTTATTGAATTCTTGTCAGCGCCAATTGATGTGCCTCCAATTAAGGGCATCGACGAGAACGACCAAGAAGTAGAACGCCCATCAGATGACAATGCGCCTTTTGCTGCATTGGCATTTAAGATTGCTACAGATCCATTCGTAGGAACTTTGACCTTTATTCGCGTGTACTCAGGCGTACTCGAATCAGGTTCGGGCGTTTACAACTCTGTCAAACAGAAGCGTGAACGCGTAGGTCGCATGGTGCAAATGCACGCAAACGATCGCACTGAACTGAAAGAAGTCCGTGCTGGTGATATCGCAGCGGCGATTGGTCTAAAAGAAGTGACTACGGGTGATACGCTTTGTGATAACGATCATAGAGTGATCTTGGAACGTATGGAGTTCCCAGAGCCAGTAATTACCATTGCCGTTGAGCCTAAGTCAAAAGCAGATCAGGACAAAATGGGTATCGCGTTGCAAAAACTTGCAGCGGAAGATCCATCATTCCGAGTTGAAACTGACGAAGAATCATCACAAACTCTGATTTCGGGTATGGGTGAGTTACACTTAGACATCATCGTAGACCGTATGCGTCGCGAATTTGGTGTTGAATGTAACGTAGGTAAGCCACAAGTGGCCTACCGCGAAACTATCCGAGCTTCAGTAGAAGCTGAAGGTAAATTTGTACGCCAATCAGGTGGTCGTGGACAATTCGGTCACGTTTGGTTAAAACTAGAGCCTAATGAAGAAGGCGCTGGTTACGAATTTGTCAATGCTGTTGTGGGAGGTGTGATTCCTCGTGAATTCATTCCTGCGGTTGATAAAGGTATCCAAGAACAGATGAAGAATGGCGTTCTCGCTGGCTTCCCTGTGTTGGACGTGAAGGTCACTCTGTTCGATGGTTCATATCATGATGTGGACTCGAACGAGATGGCGTTCAAAATTGCAGGTTCTATGGGCTTCAAAAAGGGTGCGCTTGAAGCGAATCCGGCGTTGCTCGAACCTTGCATGAAAGTAGAAGTAACTACCCCTGAAAATTATATGGGTGACGTCGTTGGTGATTTGAACCGTCGTCGTGGCCTAATTGAAGGGATGGATGATGGCTTTGGTGGCATCAAAATAGTCCATGCTGTAGTGCCTCTTTCTGAAATGTTTGGTTATGCAACTGATTTGCGCTCTGCTACACAGGGTCGCGCTTCATACTCTATGGAGTTCTTGAAGTACTCTGATGCACCGCAAAACATTGCAAAAGCGATTATTGAATCTCGTAGCTAATATCCAGTTACGACATAAATGTTATTATGGTCCAGCACTGACTGGACTATTCTGAAAAGAAAGGAATATATCGTGGCAAAAGCTAAATTTGAACGTATTAAGCCTCACGTAAACGTGGGCACCATTGGTCACGTTGACCATGGTAAAACCACACTGACTGCAGCTATCTCTCACGTACTGGCTAAGACCTACGGTGGCGAAGCTAAAGACTTCTCTCAAATCGATAACGCTCCAGAAGAGCGTGAGCGCGGTATTACGATCAATACCTCTCACATCGAATATGACACGCCTTCACGTCACTACGCACACGTAGACTGCCCAGGCCACGCTGACTATGTTAAAAACATGATCACTGGTGCTGCACAGATGGACGGCGCGATTCTAGTAGTTGCCTCTACAGACGGTCCAATGCCACAGACTCGTGAGCACATCCTGCTTTCTCGTCAGGTTGGCGTACCTTTCATCATCGTGTTCATGAACAAATGTGACATGGTAGATGACGAAGAGTTACTGGAATTGGTTGAAATGGAAGTGCGTGAACTTCTGTCAGAATACGATTTCCCGGGTGATGATTTACCAGTAATCCAAGGTTCAGCTCTGAAGGCCCTAGAAGGTCAACCAGAGTGGGAAGCTAAGATCCTTGAATTAGCCGCAGCACTGGATTCTTACATTCCAGAACCACAACGTGACATCGATAAGCCGTTCCTACTGCCAATCGAAGACGTATTCTCAATTTCAGGCCGTGGTACAGTAGTTACTGGTCGTGTTGAGCGTGGTATTGTTAAAGTGGGTGACGAAGTTGAAATCGTTGGTGTTCGCACAACGACTAAAACAACGTGTACTGGTGTAGAAATGTTCCGTAAACTGCTTGACGAAGGTCGTGCAGGCGAGAACTGTGGTGTGTTATTACGTGGTACTAAGCGTGATGACGTAGAACGTGGTCAAGTATTGGCTAAACCAGGTTCAATCAACCCACACACGACTTTTGAATCAGAAGTTTACGTTCTGTCAAAAGAAGAAGGCGGACGTCACACTCCATTCTTCAAAGGCTACCGTCCACAGTTCTACTTCCGTACAACTGACGTAACCGGTACTATCGAACTGCCAGAAGGCGTAGAGATGGTAATGCCTGGCGACAACATCAAAATGGTAGTGACTCTGATTTGCCCAATCGCGATGGACGAAGGTTTACGTTTCGCAATCCGTGAAGGTGGTCGTACAGTTGGTGCTGGTGTAGTAGCTAAAATCATCGCTTAATTGCGATAGAAATTAGTTTGAAAAGGAAGCTTCGGCTTCCTTTTTTGTTTGAGGGCTGGTTTTATTCACAAATTTGTGTAAAATGCTCGCCACTCTGAAGTTAAATAGTTATTTGATGACTATTTACACAGCGGGCTTGATATCCGGATTTAGATAGGTATAATGGCCCCCTCGTCGACTTAGGTTGGCGAATTAAATGATTAGTCGCTGAAGTTAATCATTATCATAGCGGCTCCGATTGGGAGCCGAACGGTTAAATCATCTCGCTCTGCTTTTCTATATTGAAGAAGCTAGAGGGTGATTTTTTATATGTCCATTTTAGGAGCTCTGGTCAATGCAGAACCAAAGAATCCGTATCCGCTTAAAGGGATTTGATCATCGCTTAATTGATCAGTCTACAGCGGAAATCGTTGAAACTGCTAAGCGTACAGGCGCGCAGGTTCGTGGTCCAATTCCACTACCTACTCGCAAAGAGCGTTATACCATTTTGATCTCTCCGCACGTTAATAAAGATGCTCGTGACCAGTACGAATTACGTACACACAAGCGCCTGGTTGACATCGTAGAGCCAACTGAAAAGACTGTTGACGCGTTAATGCGTTTAGATCTTGCGGCTGGTGTCGACGTACAGATTAGCTTGGGTTAATTGAGATCCTAGTAAGAAGAGGTTTGAGAGATGGCTATCGGTCTTATTGGTCGTAAAGTTGGTATGACTCGCATCTTCACTGAAGATGGTGTTTCAATACCAGTTACTGTAATTGAAGTTGCAGGCAACCGTGTTACTCAAGTGAAAACTTTAGAAACTGACGGCTACCGTGCACTTCAAGTTACAACTGGCACCAAAAAAGCCAATCGCATCACTAAACCAGAAGCAGGTCACTTTGCCAAGAGCGGCGTTGAAGCCGGTCGTGGTTTGTGGGAAATGCGTTTGGTAGACGGTGAAGGCGAGGGCATTGAAGTTGGTGCTGAGCTAAATGTTGATATTTTCGCAGACGTAGCGAAAGTTGATGTTACTGGTCAATCAAAAGGTAAAGGCTTCCAAGGCGGCGTTAAGCGTTGGAACTTCCGTACTCAAGATATGACTCACGGTAACTCTTTGTCGCACCGCTCGAATGGTTCTATCGGTCAGAACCAAACGCCTGGTCGCGTATTCAAAGGCAAAAAAATGTCAGGCCATATGGGTGCCGAGCGTGTTACTACTCAAAATCTAGTTGTTGTTCGTGTAGATGTTGAGCGTAACCTGCTACTAGTCCGTGGCGCTGTTCCTGGCGCTACCAATGGCGACTTGATTATCAAGCCTGCCGTTAAAGCTTAAGGTCTGAGGAGATAGTAATGGAATTGGTATTGAAAGACGCGCAAAGCGCTCTTGAAGTTTCCGAAACTACCTTCGGCCGTGACTTTAACGAGGCACTGGTTCATCAGGTAGTTGTAGCATACGCTGCAAACGCGCGTCAGGGCACTCGTGCTCAAAAGACTCGTGCGGAAGTAACTGGCTCAGGCAAAAAGCCTTGGCGCCAAAAAGGAACTGGCCGTGCTCGTGCTGGTTCTGTTAAAGGCCCAATCTGGCGTGGCGGTGGCGTAACATTCGCTGCTAAAACCCAAGATCACAGCCAAAAAGTTAACAAAAAGATGTACCGCGGCGCGCTGAGAAGCATTCTGTCTGAATTGGTACGTCAAGAGCGTTTGGTTATTGTTGAATCTTTCGGTGTTGAAGCTCCTAAAACTAAAGAGCTGAAAGCTAAATTGAAAGCAATGAACCTTGAAGACGTTCTGATTGTGACTGCAGAAGTTGATGAGAACTTATTCTTAGCAGCTCGTAACCTGTACAAGGTTGACGTTCGTGATGTAGCGGGTCTAGACCCAGTGAGTCTGATCGCCTTCAACACTGTGCTTGTGACTGCTGACGCAGTGAAGCAAATCGAGGAGATGCTAGCATGATGATCCGCGAAGAACGTTTGCTAAAAGTTATTCTCGCTCCACATATCTCTGAAAAGAGCACTGTGAACGCTGAGAAGCACAACACTGTTGTTTTCCGCGTAGCTATCGATGCAACTAAAGCTGAAATTAAAGCTGCTGTTGCTAAGCTATTTGAAGTTGAAGTTGATTCAGTTCGCACTTTAGTGAGCAAAGGCAAAACTAAACGCACTGGTGGCCGTACTGGTCGTCGTAGCGATTGGAAAAAAGCCTATGTGACTCTAGCTGCTGGTGCTGACATCGATTTCGTCGGCGGCGCTGAGTAAGCAAAGGAGAATTATCATGGCAGTTATTAAGTGTAAGCCAACCTCTCCAGGTCGTCGCCACGTAGTTAAAGTGGTGAACACTGACCTGCACAAGGGTAAACCTTTTGCTGGCTTGTTGGCGAAAAAATCTAAAAGTGGTGGCCGTAACAATACTGGCCGTATCACTGTCCGTCACGTAGGTGGTGGTCATAAGCAGCATTATCGTCTAATCGACTTCAAACGCGATAAAGATGGTATCCCTGCAAAGATTGAGCGTCTGGAATACGATCCAAACCGTACTGCTAACATCGCGTTAGTATTGTATGCGGATGGTGAGCGTCGTTATATTCTTGCTGCCAAAGGCATGCAAGCTGGCGATAAGATCCAGTCTGGTGTTGCTGCCGAGATCAAAACCGGTAACGCTATGCCACTGCGCAACATCCCAGTAGGTTCTGTAGTTCACGCAGTTGAAATGAAGCCTGGTAAAGGTGCTCAGATCGCTCGTTCTGCAGGTGCTTATGTACAAGTTGTTGCTCGTGATGGCGCATATGCCACTCTACGTCTTCGCTCTGGCGAAATGCGTAAAGTGCCAGTTGATTGCCGCGCGACATTTGGTGAAGTTGGTAATGCCGAACACATGCTACGCCAGTTAGGTAAAGCAGGTGCTAAGCGCTGGAGAGGCATACGTCCTACAGTGCGTGGTGTTGCAATGAACCCAGTAGACCATCCACACGGTGGTGGTGAAGGCCGTACTTCTGGTGGTCGTCACCCAGTGACTCCATGGGGTGTGCCAACTAAGGGTTATAAAACTCGTAGTAACAAGCGCACTGACAAGTACATCGTACGTCGTCGTAATAAATAGTAAGAGGATTCGCCATGCCACGTTCTCTCAAGAAAGGTCCCTTCATTGACCTGCACTTGCTGAAGAAGGTAGAGAAAGCGATGGAAGCCGGTGACAAAAAGCCTATTAAGACTTGGTCACGTCGCTCTATGATCATTCCAAATATGATTGGTTTGACCATCGCTGTCCATAATGGTCGTCAGCACGTTCCTGTGTTCGTAACTGACGAAATGATCGGCCACAAACTTGGTGAATTTTCACCAACTCGCACTTATCGCGGCCATGCTGCAGATAAGAAAGCGAAGAAGCGTTAATACGGGAGGAATAAGATGGAAGTTTTAGCTAAACATCGTTTTGCCCGTACGTCTGCGCAGAAGGCCCGTCTGGTTGCTGATCAAATTCGTGGATTGCCTGTTGCTAAGGCCCTCGAGATTTTGACTTTCAGCCCCAAGAAAGCCGCCGTACTGGTTAAAAAAGTACTTGACTCAGCTATCGCAAACGCCGAACACAACGAAGGCGCGGATATTGATGAGCTTAAAGTCGGAGCCGTCTTCGTAGATGAAGGCCCAACTATGAAGCGTATCATGCCACGTGCTAAAGGCCGCGCTGATCGTATCATGAAGCGTACCAGCCACATTACTGTGGTTGTATCAGATCGCTAGGAGAGAGCAATGGGACAGAAAGTACATCCTAATGGTATCCGTCTGGGTATCACCAAGCCTTGGATCTCTACCTGGTACGCAGATAAATCAGATTACGCAAGTAACCTGAACAGCGACTGGGAAGTGCGTAAGTTTCTTGTAGAGAAATTACAAGCTGCTTCAGTATCTAAGATTGTTATCGAGCGTCCAGCGAAAAGCATCCGCGTTACCATTCACACTGCCCGTCCAGGTGTTGTGATCGGTAAGAAAGGTGAAGACGTTGAAGTATTGCGTGCTGCAGTGTCAAAACTTGCTGGCACTCCTGCTCAAATTAACATCGCTGAGATCCGTAAACCTGAGCTAGATGCCAAGTTAGTTGCTGACTCTATTGCACAGCAATTAGAGCGTCGCGTAATGTTCCGTCGTGCTATGAAGCGCGCAGTTCAAAACGCAATGCGTATTGGTGCTCAAGGTATCAAAGTACAAGTTAGTGGCCGTTTAGGCGGAGCTGAGATTGCGCGCGATGAGTGGTATCGTGAAGGTCGTGTACCTTTACATACTTTGCGTGCTGATATCGACTATTCTACATCTGAAAGTCACACCCAATACG
This sequence comes from Shewanella sp. M-Br, assembly GCF_036245925.1. NCBI lineage: Bacteria > Pseudomonadati > Pseudomonadota > Gammaproteobacteria > Alteromonadales > Shewanellaceae > Shewanella > Shewanella sp. M-Br. The sequence continues at coordinate 19,645 of NZ_BJBV01000032.1, read as the reverse complement.
GTGTGATTGGCGTTAAAGTTTGGATCTTCAAAGGTGAAGTTCTAGACGGAATGCTGCCACAGATTGAAGAGCCGAAGCAGCAGCAACCTAAGCGCAAGCCTCGTGGTAAATAGGAGAGCCGGCAATGCTGCAACCTAAACGTATGAAGTTTCGCAAGATGTTCAAAGGCCGCAACCGCGGTCTAGCGAACGGTACCGAAGTTAGCTTTGGTACTTTTGGTCTGAAAGCAGTCGGTCGTGGCCGTTTAACTGCACGTCAGATCGAATCTGCACGTCGTGCCATGACACGTCACATTAAGCGTCAGGGACAAATTTGGATTCGAGTTTTCCCGGACAAGCCGATTACCTCTAAGCCTCTTGAAGTGCGTATGGGTAAAGGTAAAGGTAACGTTGAATACTGGGTATGTCAGATTCAACCTGGTAAGGTTCTTTATGAGATGAATGGTGTTTCTGAAGTGATCGCTCGTGAAGCGTTTGCTTTGGCTGCTGCCAAGCTTCCAATTAAGACTACCTTCGTAACTAAGACGGTGATGTAATGAAAGCGAGCGAACTGAGAGAAAAGAGCGTTGAAGAACTGAACGCTGAACTACTTGGTCTGCTGCGTGAGCAGTTCAACCTGCGTATGCAACACGCCACTGGTCAGTTGACTCAGACTAATCAACTGAAATTGGTGCGCCGTAACATTGCGCGCGTTAAGACCATTATTACTTCTAAGGCGGGTGCATAATGTCTGATAAAATCCGTACTTTGCAGGGTCGTGTAACTAGCAACAAAATGGACAAGTCCATTACTGTTGCTATCGAACGCCAAGTGAAACACCCAATTTATGGGAAATACATTAAGCGTACGACAAAGATCCATGCACATGACGAAACGAATCAGTGCAATGAAGGCGATTTAGTAGCGATTCGCGAATGTCGTCCTTTGTCTAAGACTAAGTCTTGGACCCTGGTTGAAGTAGTATCAAAGGCCTAAGTTAATTAGGTATTTAGGTAAACGGCTCCAGAATGTGGGGCCGTTTGTTTTTTAATACTATACATTCCACTTTTATGGTGTTATATTTGCGCGCCATTTTTGACTAAATTAATAGCAAAAATGAGTGTTTTTATTGTCCCATAGTGGGAATTGTGTAGTAACGATAGCGGAGCACTTAAAATGATCCAAATGCAATCGACTCTTGACGTTGCTTGTAACAGCGGCGCACGCAGAGTTCAGTGTATTAAGGTCTTGGGTGGCTCTCATCGTCGTTATGCCGGTATCGGCGACATCATCAAAGTTTCTGTTAAAGAAGCGATTCCTCGCGCTAAAGCGAAGAAAGGCGATGTGTATAACGCGGTGGTAGTCCGTACTAAGAAAGGCGTACGTCGTCCAGACGGTTCTGTCATTCGCTTCGATCGGAATGCAGCTGTTCTTTTGAACAACAACCTGCAGCCGATTGGTACTCGTATCTTTGGACCAGTGACACGTGAATTGCGTAATGAGCAATTTATGAAAATTGTCTCGCTGGCACCAGAAGTACTGTAAGGAGCTTCAAAATGGCAGCTAAAATACGTCGTGAAGACGAAGTGATTGTATTAGCAGGTAAAGACAAGGGTAAACGTGCAAAAGTTTCTCAAGTCCTTCCTACTGGTAAATTGATTGTTGAAGGCATCAATCTTGTCAAAAAACACCAAAAGCCAAACCCACAATTGGGTGTAGCTGGCGGTATTGTTGAGAAAGAAGCACCGATACAAGCATCAAATGTAGCGATTTTCAACTCTGCCACTGGCAAAGCTGATCGCGTTGGTTTCCGCTTTGAAGACGGCAAAAAAGTTCGTTTCTTCAAATCGAACAGTGAACTCGTTAAGTAATTGGAGTAAACGATGGCGAAACTGCATGATAAATACCAAGAGACTGTTGTCGCTGAACTTGCTAAAAAGTTCGGTTATACCAGTGTCATGCAAGTCCCTCGGATTGAGAAAATCACCCTGAACATGGGTGTTGGCGAAGCTGTTGCAGACAAGAAAATCATGGACCATGCTGTCCGTGATATGACTGCAATCGCTGGTCAAAAGCCAGTTGTGACTGTAGCTCGTAAGTCAGTTGCTGGTTTTAAAATCCGTGAAGGCTACCCTATTGGCTGTAAAGTGACCCTACGCGGTGAGCGTATGTGGGAATTCTTAGAGCGTTTAGTCGATATCGCAATCCCACGTATTCGTGACTTCCGTGGCTTAAGCGCTAAAGCGTTTGACGGCCGTGGTAACTACGCAATGGGCGTGCGTGAGCAGATCATCTTCCCAGAAATCGATTACGATAAAATCGATAAGATTCGTGGTATGGATATTGTTATCACTACTACTGCGAAGAATGATGAAGAAGGTCGTGCTTTGTTAGACGCTTTTAACTTCCCATTCAAGAAATAAGGGTAGCGTAATGGCAAAAACATCAATGAAAGCACGTGAAGCTAAACGTGCACAGCTCGTGGCCAAGTACGCTGAAAAGCGTGCGGCTCTTAAGACTATCATTGCAAGTCCAGCTTCTTCTGACGAAGATCGTTGGGATGCGGTTCTTAAGCTGCAAGCTCTACCACGTGATTCCAGCGCTGCGCGTCAACGCAATCGTTGTAATCAAACTGGTCGCCCTCATGGCTTCTTACGTAAATTCGGCTTAAGCCGTATCAAATTACGTGAAGCAACCATGCGTGGTGAAGTTCCTGGCCTGCGTAAGGCCAGCTGGTAAGCACTTGTCACGGAGTAAGCTAATATGAGCATGCAAGATCCTATTGCGGATATGTTAACCCGTATTCGTAACGGCCAAGCTGCTAACCACGTATCAGTGAAGATGCCTTCAGCTAAGTTGAAAGTCGCAATTGCGAAACTACTTAAAGATGAAGGTTATATTGCTGATTACGCCGTAGCAGATGAAGCCAAGCCTGAACTGGAAGTTACTTTAAAGTATTTCCAAGGCCAACCAGTCGTTGAGACTATCCAGCGTGTAAGTCGCCCTGGTCTTCGTATTTACAAAGGTAAAAACGAACTTCCAAAGGTGATGGGCGGTCTGGGTGTCGCAATTGTGTCCACTTCTAAAGGCTTGATGACTGATCGTGCCGCCCGCCTTGCAGGCATGGGTGGCGAGGTTATCTGCTACGTAGCTTAAGGAGCTAGGAATGTCTCGTGTAGCAAAAGCACCAGTATCTATTCCAGCTGGCGTAGAGGTGACCTTGAACGAACAGACCCTTACCGTCAAAGGCGGAAAAGGTAGTCTGACTCGAGTGATCAACAATGCGGTCAATGTTGTTATTGAAGCCGGCGTAGTTAAGTTCCTCCCTGTTGAAGGCGTTGTTAACGCTTGGGCACAGGCTGGTACAACTCGTGCATTAGTAAACAACATGGTTGTTGGTGTATCTCAAGGTTTTGAGCGTAAGTTAAAGTTAGTTGGCGTTGGTTACCGTGCGAAACTCGTCGGTGCTGATATTGACCTTACTTTAGGTTTCTCTCATCCGTTAGTACACAAACTGCCCGCAGGCGTTACTGCAGAGTGCCCTAGCCAAACTGACATCGTCCTACGTGGCGTTGATAAACAGTTAATTGGCCAAGTCGCTGCTGAGATTCGCGGATACCGTCCACCAGAGCCATACAAAGGCAAAGGTGTTCGCTATGACGACGAAGTAGTACGCCGTAAAGAGGCTAAGAAGAAGTAGGTAACGCGATATGGATAAGAAAACATCTCGCTTACGTCGCGCTACTCGCGCTCGTAAGAAGATCCAAGAGCTGGGCGTGAACCGTCTGGTTGTACATCGTACACCGCGTCACATTTATGCTCAGGTGATAAATCCTGAAGCTCAGGTGTTGGCAGCTGCTTCAACCGTAGAAAAAGCGGTTAAAGAGCTACTGAAGAGTACCGGTAACGTAGACGCAGCGAAAGCAGTAGGTAAATTTGTTGCTGAGCGCGCGATCGAAAAAGGCGTAACTTCAGTTGCGTTCGATCGTTCTGGTTTCAAGTATCACGGTCGTGTAGCTGCTTTAGCAGATGCAGCTCGTGAAGCTGGCCTGAAGTTCTAAGGGGTTATAAAATGGCTAAATTAGAAGCTCAGCAAAAAGACGATCTGCAAGAGAAATTAATTGCAGTTAATCGTGTTTCTAAAGTAGTTAAGGGCGGTCGTATCTTTAGCTTCACAGCACTGACAGTAGTGGGTGACGGTAACGGTAAGATTGGCTATGGCTATGGCAAAGCACGTGAAGTTCCAGCCGCGATTCAAAAAGCGATGGAAAAAGCTCGTCGTAACATTGTGACCGTTGAGTTGAATGCAGGTACTCTGCATCACCCAGTTAAAGGTCGTCATACTGGTTCACTTGTGTACATGCAACCTGCATCACAAGGTACTGGTATTATTGCCGGTGGCGCAATGCGTGCCGTATTGGAAGTAGCAGGCGTGCATAACGTTCTGTCAAAAGCATACGGTTCTACTAACCCGATCAACATCGTTCGCGCGACTGTCGATGCTTTGGTGCACATGAAGTCACCTTCGCAAATCGCAGCTAAGCGTGGCCTGAATGTTGACGAAATTCGGGGGTAATGCACCATGGCAACTAAAACTGTAAAAGTTACTCAAACTAAAAGCGGTATCGGTCGTTTACCGAAGCACCGTGCAACCCTAACGGGTCTTGGTTTGCGTCGCATTGGTCACACTGTTGAATTAGAAGATACTCCTTCTGTTCGCGGTATGATCAACAAGGTCTACTACATGGTTAAGGTGGAGGATTAATAGATGCGTTTAAATACTCTATCTCCAGCTGCAGGCTCTAAGCATGCACCAAAGCGTGTAGGCCGTGGTATGGGCTCAGGTCTAGGTAAAACAGCGGGTCGTGGTCATAAAGGCCAAAAGTCTCGCTCTGGTGGCGGTGTACGCCCAGGATTCGAAGGTGGTCAAATGCCACTGAAAATCCGTTTACCTAAATTTGGTTTTACCTCGCGTCGCGCTATGGTAACAGCTGAAGTTCGTGTACTCGAACTGGCAAAAGTTAACGGTGATGTTATCGACTTAAACGCTCTGAAAGATGCGAACGTAATAACTCGCAACATCCAGTTTGCGAAAATTGTTCTTTCAGGTACCATTGAGCGCCCTGTGACTGTTAAAGGTCTGAAGGTAACCAAAGGTGCACGTGCAGCTATTGAAGCTGCCGGCGGTAAGATCGAGGAATAATACGTCGATGGCAAAACCAGGACTTGATTTAAAAAGCGCGAAAGGTGGACTTTCTGAATTGAAAGCTCGCCTCCTGTTCGTGATTGGTGCGATTATCGTCTTTAGAGCCGGTTCGTTTGTGCCAATTCCTGGTATTGACGCAGCTGTATTAGCAGAGCTGTTTGCTCAGCAAAGTGGAACCATCCTTGGCATGTTTAACATGTTCTCGGGTGGTGCCCTTGAGCGTGCCTCTATCTTTGCATTAGGTATTATGCCGTACATTTCGGCATCGATTATCATGCAACTGTTGACTGTCGTACATCCTGCACTCGCTGAATTGAAAAAAGAAGGCGAATCAGGACGTAAGAAAATCAGTCAATATACCAGATGGGGTACCTTAGTGCTGGGTACATTCCAGTCGGTCGGTATTGCAACCGGGTTACCAAACTTAGTGCCAGGCCTTGTGGTCAACATTGGATTTGGATTCTACTTTGTTGCGGTTGTGAGCTTAGTAACAGGAACTATGTTCCTTATGTGGCTAGGTGAGCAAATTACCGAACGTGGTATAGGTAATGGTATCTCGATTTTGATTTTCGCAGGTATTGTTGCTGGATTACCTTCCGCTATCGGCCAAACGGCTGAGCAGGCGCGTCAAGGTGACTTGAATGTGTTAGTATTGTTGTTGCTCGCGGTAATTGTGTTTGCAGTGACTTATTTTGTAGTGTTTGTGGAACGTGGTCAGCGTCGAATCGTCGTTAACTATGCTAAGCGTCAGCAAGGCCGTAAGGTGTTCGCTGCGCAAAGTACCCATCTACCGCTGAAAATAAACATGGCAGGTGTTATTCCGCCAATTTTTGCGTCAAGCATCATTTTGTTTCCTGGAACACTGGCTCAGTGGTTCGGTCAAAATGAGTCCATGTCATGGTTGAGTGATTTTTCACTGGCTGTGTCACCTGGACAACCGCTTTACTCATTATTATATGCAACAGCGATTATCTTTTTCTGTTTCTTCTATACTGCGTTGGTGTTTAACCCACGTGAAACAGCAGATAACTTGAAGAAGAGTGGTGCATTCATCCCTGGGATCCGTCCTGGAGAACAGACTTCGCGTTACATTGATAAAGTTATGACCCGTTTGACATTGGCAGGCGCGTTATACATAACCTTTATCTGCTTAATTCCGGAGTTCATGTTAATTGCGTGGAAAGTACAGTTCTATTTCGGCGGTACTTCACTACTAATTATGGTAGTCGTAATCATGGACTTCATGGCTCAGGTTCAGACGCATATGATGTCTCATCAGTATGAGTCTGTGATGAAGAAAGCTAACCTAGTTAACAAAGCGAATTTAGATCGCTTTGGTCGCTAAGTAGCTTTACGGAGTGATGAAATGAAAGTTCGAGCTTCCGTGAAGAAGATCTGCCGTAACTGCAAGATCGTCAAGCGTAGTGGCGTTGTACGCGTTATCTGTGTTGAACCAAAACACAAACAGCGTCAAGGCTAAAAAGTAATTTGTTCAGCCCATGAATTGGGCTGAACAAAATTTTGTTTGCAAATCTGTCGACTGTCGAGTATCCTTTCGGGCTTTTCGCAGTTGGCCTTTAACTTTAAGGAGTGCATAGTGGCCCGTATCGCTGGCATTAACATTCCTGATCAAAAGCATACAGTCATCGCATTGACTGCAATTTTCGGCATCGGCCGTACTCGCGCTAGAGCAATCTGCGCGGCTACAGCAATCGCTGAAACTGCTAAGATCAAGGAATTGAGCGAAGCTCAAATAGACACACTACGCGAAGAAGTCGCCAAATACCTAGTAGAAGGTGACTTACGTCGTGAGATTTCAATGAACATCAAGCGTCTTATGGATCTTGGTTGTTATCGTGGTCTCCGCCATCGCCGTAGCCTGCCTCTCCGTGGGCAACGTACTAAGACCAATGCGCGTACGCGTAAAGGTCCACGTAAACCTATTAGAAAGTAACGGGAAGGTAAAGCAATGGCTAAAGTTCCGTCACGTTCTCCGCGTAAGCGCGTACGTAAACAGGTTGCAGATGGCATGGCTCATATCCATGCTTCTTTCAACAACACTATTGTCACCATTACAGATCGTCAAGGTAATGCGTTGTCATGGGCTACTTCAGGTGGTTCAGGTTTCCGTGGTTCACGTAAATCTACTCCATTTGCTGCACAGGTGGCTGCTGAGCGTGCAGGTGCTGCTGCTCAAGACTACGGTTTAAAAAACCTTGAAGTGTTTGTGAAGGGTCCAGGTCCAGGTCGTGAGTCAGCCATTCGTGCGCTGAACGCTGTTGGTTATAAAATTACCAACATTACCGATGTGACGCCGATCCCTCATAATGGTTGTCGTCCTCCTAAAAAGCGTCGTGTATAACGCCGTTTCATTAGGATAGTTGGAGAAAGATCATGGCAAGATACTTGGGTCCCAAGCTCAAGCTCAGCCGCCGAGAAGGTACAGACCTTTTCTTAAAAAGCGGTGTGAGAGCAATCGATTCAAAGTGTAAACTGGAAACTGCACCTGGACAACATGGCGCTCGTAAGCCACGTTTGTCAGAGTACGGTACTCAGTTACGCGAAAAACAAAAAGTTCGTCGTATTTACGGTGTGTTAGAAAAACAATTCCGTAACTATTACAAAGATGCTGCACGTACTAAAGGCAACACAGGTGAAAACCTGCTTCAGCTTTTAGAAACCCGTCTTGATAACGTTGTTTATCGTATGGGCTTCGGTGCAACTCGTGCAGAATCACGTCAGCTAGTAAGCCATAAATCTATTATGGTTAACGGTCGTGTTGTTAACATTCCATCATTCAAAGTGTCTGCGAATGATGTTGTGAGCATCCGCGAGAAGTCACGTACTCAAGCTCGTATTAAAGCGGCTTTAGAAGTGGCAGCTCAACGCGAGAAGCCTACATGGGTTGAAGTCGACAACGCGAAAATGGAAGGTGCTTTCAAGCGCGTTCCAGAACGTAGCGATTTGTCTGCGGAAATTAACGAACAGCTGATCGTCGAGCTTTACTCTAAGTAAGGCTAACAAACAAGAGAGGACACAATGCAGGGTTCTGTTACAGAATTTCTTAAACCGCGTCTCGTTGATATCGAGCAGGTTAACTCAACACGTGCCAAGGTTACATTGGAACCACTTGAGCGTGGTTTCGGCCACACTTTAGGTAACGCGTTGCGTCGCATCCTATTGTCGTCTATGCCCGGCTGCGCGGTTACCGAAGTCGAGATTGACGGTGTACTGCACGAATACAGCAGTAAGGAAGGCGTTCAAGAAGATATCCTTGAGATCTTGTTAAACCTGAAAGGGTTAGCAGTGACCATCGAGGGTAAAGACGAGGCTATGCTTACGTTGAGCAAGTCCGGCGCAGGCCCTGTCATCGCAGCAGATATCACGCATGATGGTGATGTCACTATCGTGAATCCTGATCATATTATCTGTCATCTGACAGGTAACAATGATATCAGCATGCGTATTCGCGTTGAGCGTGGTCGTGGTTATGTACCAGCATCTGCTCGTGCACAGACCGAAGACGATGATCGCCCAATCGGCCGCTTGCTGGTTGATGCTTCTTTCTCGCCAGTTGCACGTATTGCCTACAATGTAGAAGCAGCACGTGTAGAACAGCGTACTGACTTAGATAAACTCGTTATCGATATGACCACAAACGGTACTATCGATCCTGAGGAAGCTATCCGTCGTTCTGCAACTATTCTGGCTGAACAGCTAGATGCGTTTGTAGAGTTACGTGACGTGACTGAGCCAGAGCTGAAAGAAGAGAAACCGGAATTCGATCCGATTCTGCTGCGTCCTGTCGACGATTTAGAGCTAACTGTACGTTCGGCTAACTGCTTGAAAGCCGAAGCGATTCATTACATCGGAGATCTGGTACAGCGCACTGAAGTTGAGTTGCTGAAAACCCCGAACTTAGGTAAGAAATCTCTTACTGAAATTAAGGATGTTTTAGCTTCTCGCGGACTGTCGTTAGGTATGCGTTTGGAAAACTGGCCTCCAGCTAGTTTAGCAGACGACCTATAAGTCTCAGGTTTGTACAGATTTAGGTTATAAGGATTAGGTCATGCGCCATCGTAAGAGTGGTCGTCAACTAAACCGTAACAGCAGTCATCGCCAAGCCATGTTTCGTAACATGGCCGGTTCACTAGTTCGTCATGAGATCATCAAGACAACTGTGGCTAAAGCGAAAGAACTGCGTCGCGTAGTTGAGCCTCTGATAACACTTGCTAAGAGTGACAGCGTTGCAAACCGTCGTTTAGCGTTTGCACGTACTCGCGACGCTGAAGTCGTTGGTAAGTTATTTACTGAGTTGGGTCCACGTTACCAGGAACGTCCTGGTGGCTATACCCGTATCCTTAAGTGCGGTTTACGTGCTGGTGATAAAGCCCCTATGGCTTACATCGAGCTAGTTGGTCGCCCAGAAGCTGCTCAAGCTGTTGATGTTGAAGCTGCTGAGTAATTAAGGTTACACTTTTAAAAAGCCGGGCATTAGCCCGGCTTTTTTATGCCTTTTTTACTATTTTACCCAAAGTGTAGTTTTCTCGATTTCTTTTGGGAGGACGATATTCCATTTAGCTAAGCCTTTCTGGCTAAACATGTATTTTCCAAGATCATCTGTTACTGGGAAAATATTTTTGGGTTTCTCGCCGCCGAGTATTTTTGTCGCCATATTCGCTGCAATCTTTCCATGATGATAGCCATCGAGAACATAGCCGCCAATATTGCCTTCAGCAGAGACACTAAATCCCCAAAACCCAAAATTCGGTACCGGAGTATTTTCAGATATCCATTTTAGGAGTTGATCTGCATCCACTGAGCGATTATCTGCGTCTCTAACCGTGTGGTATAGCGCCACGACTATTGCGTTATAACCTTGTTCCTTCGCGGTCAATACATTCCGCTGCCAATCCGTTAGCTTTGACAATTGCACCAAATTGACTTCGATATCGCCTAACATGCTTGAGTGCTGTTTACTGATGTATTCAGCCGCTGAGTCAGAGGTGACTCCTTGGTCGAATAGAACTAAGATTTTTCTATGTACAGTCTGCGGTAGTAAACGTTGAATGAGCAGTAGAGAACGTCGTAGTAGTGGTCTCTCAATGACGCCTGTGAAGCGTTTGTGTTCATTGAGATGATATTCTCTAGGATTCATGTTCACCCCTAAATAGACTACTGGGATTAGGCTGTCATTTAGGCGCTGGTGTAAGAGATTAACCGCATTATCATCGGCGAGAATAACCAATTGAGGTGCTTGTTGTTGAATGTATTTCCATGCTAAGTCAGCTCGTTCAGTAAATTGCTCTTGGGGTAAGCGTTTGGTATCCATCTCGAAATAACTAACATCGTGGTGAGGGCTGAGCGTGTCATAAATCGCTTGATAGTATTCTTGGTCCCATTGATAGCTATGATGGTAGCTTTCGATAACAACAACTTTAGCAGCATTGGCTTCCTGAGAGAGGCCTACCAAGCAGATAATTAGGAAGCTTAGAATGTGTTGCAAACTAGAGTTTAGTTGTCTTATTTGAATCATATACAGTCTTAGGTATTGGTGCTGCCTAGAGTATAGTCCACCTTTAATTGTGCATATTGAGATAATAAAAAAGCCTCACTAGTTATTAAGCTAGGAGGCTTAGTTTGTACGCTATTGCTGATCCATCAATAACCTACTTAGTATCTGGTGCCTTTTGCTGGCTATAATCTAACTTTTCGTGCTTTTGGCCCATGGCTTCAGCAACTTCTGGTGGCATGTAGTTTTCATCATGCTTGGCCAGTACTTCAGTAGCTTCTAGTTTGCCATCAGCACCCAGTACACCCTGAGCAACAATGCCTTGTCCTTCACGGAAAAGATCGGGCAATAGGTCGTCATAAGTGACCAGTACTTCACCGCCGAGGGAGTCATGTACTGCAAATTCGACATGCAAGCTTTTGGGATCTCGCACCATAGAACCTACCGTCACCATTCCGCCGACACGAATACGTTGGCCAATTTCAGGTTTTACGCCAGTGTCTGTCTTGCCGTGGACAATTTCAGACGGAGTATAGAATAAGTTCAAGTTGGAGTTCAGCGCATAGAGCAAAAGCGAAGTAATCGCAGCAACGCCACCGATTAATGCTACAGCTAATGTCAGTCTTTTTTTGCGTCTTGGGTTCACGATTTAGTACTCCTGGTTTCTTTTAAGCGTTCTTCTCTATCCATCTTTTTCGCGATATCAATTAACACCTTACGCTTTTGGCGTGCGCTGGTAATGATGAGCGTAGAGAGGCAGAAGAGGGTCACTCCGTAGGATAGCCATACATAGAATGCATAGCCGCCCATATTAAAAAAATCACTGATTGAATCGAATTGCATCATTTGACCTCCTCCGCTTTAGCTAGTTCACGGACCCAAGGGCGCATGCCATTTCTTGCCAAAATTTCTGCTCTAAAACGAACAATAGTGATGGCGCCAATCATAAGACCGAAGCCCAGTATGTTAATTAACAGTGGATAGAGCATTTCCGTCGACATTGTCGATTTCTCGGTAATGCGTATTGTCGACGGTTGATGTAATGAGCTCCACCATTCAACAGAGTATTTGATGATAGGAATATTGATCACACCGACGATCGCTAAGATCCCTGCTGCACGAGCTGCGAGCACTTTATCCTCAAATGAGGCATAGAGCGAGATCACACCTAGATATAGGAATAGTAATACCAGCTCAGAAGTTAAGCGTGCATCCCATACCCACCAAGCACCCCACATAGGTTTACCCCATGCCGCTCCGGTAAAGAGTGCGATAAAGGTGATCACTGCGCCAATGGGAGCAATAGATGCTGCAGCCCAGTCGGCAAGTTTTATCTGCCAAACTAGACCGATAAAGGCCGCGGTTGCCATACCCATATAAGCCGCCATTGACATAGACGCGGCAGGAACATGGATAAAGATAATACGGTAGCTATCTCCCTGCTGGTAATCCGTCGGCGCGAAGACAAGTCCCCATATCGTGCCAACAGCAATCAATAGACCGGCTAAGATCGCAAACCATGGAAATAACGTTCCTGATAATTTATATGCGCGTTCAGGATCCGCGTAAGGGTGTAACCATTTCCACATTTTAGTTAGTACTCACTCGCAGAGATGCACCAATTGCAAAAGGTGCTAAGGTTAACGATCCGACCAGCATAGCGCCTATTATAGCGAGCTGACCATCATAGGGTAAATTCATTCCTGCCGCGTCTATGGCACTCGTTGCAAAAATGAGTACTGGGATATATAGGGGCAAAATAAGTAAGCTGAGTAACACGCCGCCTTTCCTTAGACCGACGGTTAATGCCACACCGATAGCACCTAACAGCGACAATACTGGCGTGCCTAGCGCAAGCGTCGAAATTAACGCACCGTAGCTGTTGCCGTCTAGATTGAGTAATACCGCTAACAGTGGTGCGATAATAATCAGCGGCACACCAGTTAAAATCCAGTGGGCTAACACTTTAGCTAATACGAGAATGGCTAATGGCTGTGGACTTAATAGCATTTGTTCTAAGCTACCATCACTAAAGTCGGCCTTGAAAAGCCTTTCAAGTGACAACATCGATGCTAATAATGCGGCGACCCAAATTATCCCCGGTGCCACACGTGCTAACATTTGCGGTTCTGGTCCAATCCCCAGCGGAAACAAGGTAACGACCATAATAAAAAATAGCAGTGGGTTAAAAATGTCGCCGCGGTGGCGAATAGCAATTTTAAGATCTCGCTGCAGTAAGGTGAAAAATGCTTGGGTAAAACTGATGCCTCTTTTCATTGAGCCGGACCTTATATGAAGCGATAATCGAGACGAATTTTACGAAGCCTATCATCTGTGATAATGCCCATATCTTGGTGAGTTGTGAGGATCACACAGCCACCATTATCCGCATGCTGAATAAATAACTGCTCCAGTTCTTCGACACCTTTTTTATCGATTGCAGTAAAAGGTTCGTCAAGGATCCAAATTTTACAGTTGCTATGCCACAATCTTGATAGCGCTGTTCTGCGATGCTGGCCTGCGGATAAATGTCCCGCGAGAGCTTCTTCAAAGCCCGTTAAATTGACTTTGGCTAAAATCTCTGACGTATCAAAGTCATCATAACCACTGATTCTTAAATTGAAATTAAGGTTTTCTTCGGCAGTCAGCTCGCATTTCACGCCAGCTAAATGGCCCAAATACAAGAGGTCTTCATTGTATTCATCGCGGCAACGGTTTATGTCTTCATTAATGTAAAAAGTTTGTCCGGCATAGGGGCGAGAAAGACCCGCCAATATGCGTAATAAACTGGTCTTGCCTGCGCCGTTAGGGCCTTCAATCTGAACAATATCACCGGCATTTATATCAAAACTTAACTCATCAAAAAGGATGCGTTCTTCGCGGATACAGGTCAGCTTGCTGGCTGACACTAATGTGGTTTCTTTAGTTATATTTGTCACTGAACCCTCTATCTCAAGCCGGAAGGAAACACAAGTCATTCTAACACAAACGTTATTGGGGGTTTACTCTTGGTTTGCACTAGATGTCAGCAATATGATGTGGTTCCAATAACCGCAATATTTATCGAACTTTTTTACGACTTGCTAATATATTAACGAATTTGTCATCCTTGTCGCCTGATTCATTTTGTGTTGAGATTCTAATCACAAAAAGATGAGATTTCTTGAAGTTTGTAGTAATCTTAGTCGGCTATAATGAGTCTGCCTAAGTAAGGGCGGCGCCGAGCTTTGTACGTATTTGCATTAGGAACATTGAACATGAAAAAACTGTTAGCAATGACTGCTGTCGCTGCTTTGACTATGTCAGTTAACGCTTCAGCTCAAGATGCTGAGGCTATTTATAATAAGGCATGTACCGTATGCCACAGCATGGGTGTTGCTGGTGCTCCAAAAGTGCACAACGCTGCAGAATGGGAACCACGCTTAGCTAAGGGTGTTGACGCTCTAGTGAAGAGTGTGAAAACCGGTCTGAATGCTATGCCACCAGGCGGTATGTGTACTGATTGTACTGATGATGATTACAAAGCTGCTATCAAATTTATGTCTACAGCTAAGTAATTCTTCAGATATAAAAAAACCGGCGAAAGCCGGTTTTTTTATATCTGCAATTAACTGCGATTTATTGCACTTGAGTATCAAGTACTAGGTTCGCTGTATCGCCTACGGCGACTTTACTGATCTTGCCTTGAATATCACCCGTTTGCGGTTTGATATTACCTTGTTTAGACAGTACAGCAATCACTTCCACATTGGCTGCATCGCTTAACTTTACATCACCACCCATACCGCTGCTGTCATCTAATGTCACTGTAATCGGGAAAGACTTAGCACTGACTTTGGTTGCAGCTAATGGGACTTTAGGTCCTTCAGTTGCACGGGCAAAGATGAAAATGGTGTCTTCTGGACTGGCTTTAGCCGCAAGTTCTGCAGAGATAGATATAGTGACATTGACCGATTTAGCACTCGCTTTGACTTGCTTATGTGCATCATCATTTGGCATGCCAGCGGTTTCCGACTGCATGCGTAAGTTAGCGGTTTCGATTGCATTCATAAGAGCTGCACGATCAACGTCGGCACGACCGCTATCTAAAATCGTTTGCCAAGAGGTGATGGCTTTCTTGTAGTCAGCAGTAAAGAAAGCATCCATACCCACGAGCAGTAGCGTTGAAGGATCTTGGGCATCCATAGCTAAGGACTCATCGATAAGAGCTTGGATTTGCGGTGTCATTTGTTGACCCGCTTTGTAATACATCGCCGTTGCTTTTGGACCGAGCAATTCTGCATGCTTTCCGACTAATTCGATTACTTTATCGAAAGCCGCAATCGCTTTATCGTATTGGTTTGCTGATACATAAGCATGACCTAAGCTAAACCACAGTTGGCTGTTTTCTGGCTCGGCTTTAACTTGAGCTTCCATCATCTGCACGCGTTGCATCATGATTTGAGCCGTATCCATTCCTGCATGTGGATTTGCAGGTTGTTGAGCACTATCAATATTCTCGAAGGCACCTAAGTGTTGATAGAGATAGCCTGAGATGACAATCAAACAAACTGACATGATCGACGGCCACAGAATCGTCTTTGGCTTTATTTGGTTGACCAGTGAATCGTCGTTCGCTTGTTTGATGTCTTGGAGTAGACTGATTTCCAGTTCTTTCTTCAATGCATCAAATTCGGCTTGATCGAGTAGCTCTTCACTTAATTCTTTTTCAAGAACGCCTAAGCGCTCATTGAACAATTCAAGGTTCGTTTGTTTACGAACTCCAGCTTCTTCCGTTTTCAGCAATTTTTGCTGTCTGAAGTGCGGGATCCAAATCAGCATCAGGCCGACTAACATAACAAGCGCAATAAAAATCCAAAATGTCGTCATTGTTTCTATATTCACTTTAGTTTGCAGAAAGCGGAGTAACCGCTAGGCTTGGAAGCAAGATTATACGTAAAGATTGTTCATTGAACAGTAATATAAGGTAATCCCAGTGCTGAAAGCTTATAGTTGGGCACTGGTTCACAAATTGATTCTTCTTGTAAATTTTGTATGAAACTTAAGTGTCATTTGTCGGTCACATGCAGAACTGAGCCTCTTCCGTGACTTTCATCGACCTCTAAAATTGAGAATGAGACAAGTAACCCAGTTTTGTACGAAAGAGGCAGACAGGAACAATAGCAAATACTAAAATGAGCAAAATTTCGTGCATTTGCGTGAATAGCATGTTGTGCGTTGAGATAGAGTCTTTCTAAATCAACATATTATTGAAGACTGAGGAAAACCCATGATCCCAGAACTTGGACACTTTGCGTTGATAATAGGGGTGGCTTTTGCCTTCTTATTAATCAGCGTCCCCCTAATAGGTGTTGCCAGAAAAGACCAATACCTTGTTAGGTACGCTTGGCCATTAACGTACGGAATGTTCTTTTTTATTACCTTATCTGTTGTCGTGCTGGCTTATAGTTTTGCCGTCGATGATTTCTCGGTCGCCTATGTGGCACATCATTCAAATTCTCAGTTACCTATCTTCTTTAAGATCTCGGCCGTATGGGGCGGTCATGAAGGGTCACTGTTATTTTGGGTGTTTGCTTTATCAACTTGGGCGGCTGCGGTTGCCTTGTTTAGCAAAGGTTTAGAAGAAGTGTTTACTGCCCGTGTGCTGGCAGTATTGGCTCTTATTGTGATTGGCTTTAGTTTGTTTATGCTACTCACATCTAGCCCATTTGAACGTTTATTCCCGATCCCAGCCGAAGGTCGTGACTTAAATCCAATGCTGCAGGACGTGGGATTAATCTTCCATCCTCCTATGTTGTACTTAGGTTATGTGGGCTTCTCTGTAAGCTTTGCATTTGCGATTGCTGCGCTGATGAGCGGCCGTCTCGATTCTGCATGGGCTCGTTGGACTCGTCCATGGACATTGGCTGCTTGGACCTTCCTTACGGGCGGTATCGCACTAGGATCTTGGTGGGCTTATTATGAATTAGGCTGGGGCGGTTGGTGGTTCTGGGATCCTGTTGAGAACGCCTCTTT
Organism: Shewanella sp. M-Br; assembly: GCF_036245925.1. Lineage (NCBI taxonomy): Bacteria > Pseudomonadati > Pseudomonadota > Gammaproteobacteria > Alteromonadales > Shewanellaceae > Shewanella > Shewanella sp. M-Br. The sequence goes on along the minus strand of NZ_BJBV01000032.1, from coordinate 2,934 downwards.
TATGCCTTGGTTAGTGGGTACTGCGCTTGTTCACTCTTTGATTGTGACTGAGAAACGCGGCGCCTTCCGTAACTGGACTGTATTACTGTCTATTTTCGCTTTCTCTTTAAGTTTGCTTGGTACCTTTATTGTTCGCTCTGGTGTATTAACCTCAGTGCATTCATTCGCAGCCGATCCAAGCCGCGGTATGTTCATCCTGTTGTTACTTGGTTTAGCTGTTGGCGGTTCATTAACACTGTTTGCATTACGTGCCAGTGAAATGAGTAGTCCTGCCCGTTTCGAGCTTAAGTCTAAAGAAACTATGCTCTTAGTGTGTAACGTGCTACTGACAGTTGCCGCAGGTACAGTACTATTGGGTACATTATATCCATTGCTCATCGACGCGCTTGGTATGGGTAAAATCTCTGTTGGACCCCCATACTTTAATGCGGTGTTCGTGCCTATCGTATTAGTGCTATTTGGCTTTATGGGTATTGGTCCAATTATTCGTTGGAAAAAATCGAAAGCGGGCGAGCTTAAGCGTCAGCTATTGATCCCAGCAATGATTGCTGCTGCTATCGGTATTGTGACGCCATTTATCGTCGATGGTGTATTCAATATTTGGGTTACCTTTGGTATTGCTGCCGCTGCTTGGATTATTCTGGCTACCGCAAGAGCGGCCTATAACATGGTCAAGTCGAAAGAAGGTGATATCAGCATCAGCCGCATGGGTCGTAGTCAGCTTGGTATGATCTTCGCGCATCTCGGTATTGCCGTTTCTGTGATTGGTGCCACTATGGTGTCAAATTACTCGATTGAGAAAAGTGTTCGTATGGGACCTGGTGTAAGCCAAGAACTCGCCGGTTATACTTTTAAGTATCTCGAGACCAAAAACGTAGTGGGTCCTAACTACACTGCACAGCAGGGACAGATAGAGATCTACAAGGGCGATGAGCTACTGACATTACTAAAACCCGATCGTCGTCAATATAATGTGCGAACTATGGATATGACAGAAGCCGGTATTGACTGGGGTTTATTCCGTGACTTGTACGTGACTATGGGGGACCCTATTACCAGCACTGAATTTGCGGTTCGTTTAAACTATAAGCCGTTCGTGCGTTGGTTATGGTTTGGGGCAATTTTCATGATGATAGGTGGATTCTTCGCTGCATCGGATAAACGTTACCGTGCGAAAGTCACTGCAGCCGTCGCGCCTTTGGCCGAAAAGGCAAAATTGGCAACGGCTCAATAATTGGGGAATGTATGAAGAAGTTGGTTCTGTTTATCCCATTGGTCATATTTCTCGCCATGGGGGTGTTTCTATATAAAGGGTTATTTCTGAATCCGCAGCAATTGGATTCAGCACTGGAAGGGAAGCCTATTCCGGCTTTCCAACTGGAACGTCTAGAAACACCGGCTGAGATAATAACGAATGAGCAATTAAAAGGTAAGGTATCATTACTTAACGTATGGGCGACGTGGTGTCCATCTTGTAAATATGAGCATCCTTTCTTAGTGATGCTAAAACGTAAAAATCTTTTGCCAATTTACGGGATCAACTATCGTGATGAGCGTGTTCCTGCGTTAGAAGAGTTAAAACGTCAGGGCGATCCCTACAACGTTAATATCTATGATAAAGATGGGCGTTTAGGATTAGATCTTGGCGTTTATGGTGCACCAGAGAGTTTTATTGTTGATCACAACGGTATTATCCGTTTCCGTTATGCAGGCCCAATAGACCAACGCGTATGGAGTGAAACCCTTTACCCTATGATCCAACAATTACAAGCTGAAGCAGCGAAGGATGGCGCAGCATGAGAACGCTGATAAAAATCATGGGTGGTCTAGTGCTGATGTTCAGCATGACGACTGCCGTCATGGCAACACCAGTTGATACTTACGAATTCAAGTCGCCTGAAAATCAAAAGCGCGGTTTGTCTTTGGCCCATGAACTACGTTGTCCACAGTGTCAAAACCAAAATTTGATCGACTCCAATTCACCCGTTGCTCGAGATCTGCGTCTTGAGGTATTCAAGATGGTTGACGAAGGAAAAGGGGATGATGAGATCATCGAGTTTATGACTAGTCGTTACGGTGAGTTTGTTCTCTATAAACCTAAGATGGAAACCAAGACCTACATTCTCTGGTTAGGTCCTATTGGTTTATTACTTCTGGGTCTAGTGATTGGATTCATCTTCATTCGTAAGCAACGTATTGGCGGTAATGTGCCGAACGAAATTAGCGCAGAAGATCAGCGCGAGTTAGATACCTTGCTAAAGCGCAATACAAAATGAAGCATAAAGTCATAACGGCATTCATGTTGTCATCCATTCTTTCGGTATTTGTTGCTGGGGTCGCGCATGCGTACCCTGGTATGCAGCAAACGGCTAAACCGATGGAATCAACGGTTGATTTGATCAATGTACTGCCAAAGACTTTTCCTATTGAGCCTGTTGCCTTTAATGATGTCGATGGTAAAGCTATCGACTTCAGCCAATTTAAAGGCAAGATCATTATGGTTAACATGTGGGCGACTTGGTGTCCGCCATGTGTCAGAGAGTTGCCTGCAATCGAAAGGTTAGCAACTAAGTTCAAGACTGAAGATTTTGTCGTACTGCCTATCTCTATTGATGCAGAAGGTAAGCAGCAGGTTCAGCCGTTCTTAAGTTCATTGGGTATGGCGAATTTTAACTCTTACTACGATCAACCACAAAGTCTTGGGAACGTTTTTCCGCTCGACACGATTCCTGCGACCTTTATTCTTGATCAACAGGGTCAATTAATTGCCTTTGTTCGATCCTATGTTGATTGGGATGACGTAAAAGCCGTCTCGTTAATCCAAGGTTTTATCGATAAAGGCAGCAAAAAGCCCAATTAAGGGGCACTTTGCATGTAAAATAATCGCCATTGTTTAAAAGATCGCCATGCGATCTTTTTTCATTTAAAAAGCCC
>NZ_BJBV01000031.1:0-46394 GCF_036245925.1 Shewanella sp. M-Br | reverse complement strand
GCTTCTGCAGGGATTTTTATTGAAGATAAGCTGAATAAGCGACACTGACGTCATAGAGTCTTTAGCGGCAATACGTTATTAGCGCATCCCTTCGAGCACTTGCACTCTCTCCTTGGCCCTTGCTGCATAGTCGTTTGAAAACCGCTCTGCCATTTCAATGCTCTGCTGATAAAGCGTTAACGCTGCTTTAGCATCGGCCGGTCCACCCTCGCCTTTATCTAACAGCGTTGCGAACTGGAAGTAAGCATTGCCTAGAATATCCGCCTGCAAACCTTGTTTAGCACCCAAGGTTGTCACTTTTTCTAACCAGAATCGCGCGTTAACCGTATCTCGATAGGGTTCCAATAGCAGGATATTGGCAAGTTCAGCGGCGGCGTAAAGATCTCGCTCGGCGGCAATGATCCAAAACTCCTCGCTCTGCTCAAAATCCTCTTTAAAGTAGTAATAGGTTTCGGCAGCATCTCGCGCTAAATCAGGTTGAGCTTTAACGCTTTGGCGATAATTTTCCAATGCCGTTGTGGCATTAAAGTAAGGGGAGCAAGATAACACTTGATAAAACGCCATCAGACTTCTTGCCTCAGGCAACCCTTGGTCAACTAGCTGATTTAACTGCTGCCATGCTTGCGTTTCACGAACCTTATCCGCACCTGTATTAACCAAGCCACGCTCGATAACCGATAAAGGTAAACGGATTAACTCAAGCTTTGCCGCGTTATCGCCAAAGCTCGCGGCGCGTTCCAGCCAATAGATCTTTTCATCGGCACGCCCCGCGTAACCCGCTTGATCTCGCATCCAATGCAGCGCCTCAATATCGCCAGCTTCAGCGGCTTCACGGTAATATTTCTGTGCCTTAATTTTATCCTTGGGTAAGGCGTGTCCAAGCTCATAGATACGTGCTAACAATCGTTTATCAGTAGCCTTTGAACTCTGAGCTAAGGTATTGATTTGTGATTCAGGTTTACCATAGGCATACAATTCCACATCACCGTTAGCATAAGTATATTGAGTACCATCGGGATAATTCACTTCAACCGTATCAGGCTGATACCAAACATTGACCTCATACTGTTCGGCAATCTGTGGATTAAAATTCACCCGCATCACAGCCTCATCACCGCGGCGAATCGCTTGAGTATAAGGACTAGCCCATAGGCTAGAAATTTGCTGCAAACTGCTTTTCAGCCTAGCCTCGAAGGGTTTGTCTTCCTTAGGAGAATGAATAAATACTGGATAGTAAACTGGCGCTAAAGATAAAGGCGTAGTCGCAAGCAACGAATTATCCGCCTCGCTACCCGCATGAATAGGATCGATATTAAGTTCATGACTTAAATAAAAATCATCGTGGGGTGACACTTGAGTCGGCAACGTCGTTTGGCTAGCAACTTGTGCCGCATCCACAACAGAAGTGCGCTGCAACTTAGCAAGGTATTGTTGTTTAAGTGCTTTAGCCCTTTGCCACAACGGATGGTTCGGCAGTATTGTCACATCGAGCATTAAATCCTCAAGCCGCCACTGACAATCGCCGCCACCATTTAAAGCTAAGGGCAGCGAAAACTCACTCGCTTTGCTACCACTGCTAATCACTTGCCGTAGCACTGAGGTTTCTTCGAATGTCGCGCGGTAGGGATTAGCAATATCACCACTGGGAAAACGGATTTCCTTTCGAGTACAAACAGATGAGACGTAATAACCGACAAGTTCTAATTGCGTATTAGCAGGTAATACACCAACGAACTCGAAACGCGGACTGTCTACAGGTGCAGTCACTTGATCGACGGGCAACTCACTACGAAATAAGGAATCCCAAAAAGAGGCCATGACGGGAGAGGCAAACATCAATCCAGCCGAGCAAACCAAATATAAAAAAGCCCTATGAAAGCAATGTAACAAACTCATAATGCCAGCTCTCCGTCGCTGATGAGGCAAATCCACTCGCACTTAAACACTCGCTTAAATACAACAAAGATCATTAAGTTATCGACAAAAAATTAAGCCAACGCGTTTAGCCGTTGGCTTAAATCATAACGTATTTACAGGCAAGTTGAACCCATGCCTCTCAGTCTAGGCTCGATAAACCCAGCGCATAAAACTCAACTTAAGCACTTCGCAGTCTAGCAAGCACATCCTTGGCCTTCAATTCCGCCATAGCGACATAGGCCACTGGCACTACAAATAACGAGAAGAAAGTGCCCGCTAACAGACCTCCAACTAAGACTAAACCTATGTTAGCTAACCCTAACGAGCCCGGTCCCGATGCCAAGGCTAAAGGAATCGCACTTAAAATCATGGTTAAAGACGTCATTAGAATCGGTCTTAAACGAGATTTGGCACTGCTTCGCGCCGCCTCAATCGCACTCAAACCTTGGTCTTGTTGCTTATTGGCAAACTCCACCAGCAAGATACCGTGCTTAGTCACTAGCCCCACTAAGGTTAATAAACCAATCTGCGAATAGATATTCACACTCTGGCCAAACAAGGCTAAGGTCAATAACGCACCGACAATACACAAGGGCACAGTCAGTAAGATAATTAAGGGATCGACAAAACTTTCGAACTGCGCAGCCAAAATCAAATAGATAAACACCAATGCCAGCAAGAATAGCGACTGAGTGCCCGCCTGCGAATCCATAAGATCCTTTACCACGCCATTGTATTTAAAGCCTTGGGCATCATTAAGCAATGTCGGTAATTGTTCATCTAAGTAGGTTTTGATTTCATCAGTTGAATAGCCGGGCATAATATCTGCCGTCAATTCAGCGCTATCAAGACCCATAAACGTCTTAATGTTAGATTCTGCCGTAGTCTGTTTAATCGACACAAATTGCGATAATGGCAGTGCTTGCCCAGATTCAGAAGTGACATACAGCTTATTCAACACTTTAAAATCACTCAGTTTGTCTAAGTTTACTTGCACTTGAATAGGATAAGTAAAACCATCGGTAGCATGTAAGTCCGCCGCCTTCACTGAGCCAAGAAAGGTAGAAAGTGCATTAGTGACATCACCATAACTCACACCTGAAAGGATAATGGCGTTGCGATCGATAGACAGATCGTAGCGTAGTTGATCCCTAAGCACTGAGTTACCCACGTTATTCAGCCCAGGATAATCCTCGAGTAATTTTTGCACTTTGGCGGCGGTTTCGCTGAGTTCGTCCTTATTCCGATCTAAGGTCGTCAGCTCTAAACGCAAGTTATTGGCAATATTGAGGTTATTTGCTGAGCGAATGCTAAACGACATGTTATAGGCAGAAACGTTTTCCTTTGATGTTGTAATCAAGTCGCTGATCACATCATCTATACCCTCACTGCGCTCACCCCAAGGTTTGAGTAGCACATGGTTCACTGGCTCTCCCTCGATATAGGACAAGTTAGCCCCAACCGCGGGATGCTCGTCCATCACGCCATTAAGCTCAGCATTGTGATTGAGATGATACTGCCGACCGACACCGGTAGGGCCATTAGACGCCACATCAATAAAGCCAGAGTCCTCCGCAGGCAAGAGTATTTTGGGTAATTGCCAGTAAGCAATACCCGCAAGACCCACCAAAACCACAGCCGCGCCAAACATCAAACGCTTACGGAAAAGCCACTTATTCAGCTCATTGATATACAAATGATTTAACTGCTGCAGCGCATTCTCGACTCGGCTAAACCATTTAGGGTGTTGCTCAGTGGTATTGATAAGATAGGCGCTCATCATAGGCGACAAAGTCAACGCCACCACGCCAGAGATCATTACGGCCGCTGCTAAGGTAAAGGAGAATTGCCGAAACAGATCGGCGGTTAAGCCCGACATTAATCCGATCGGTAGATACACGGCGGCGAGCGTTAACGTCATCGCAATGATAGGGAAAATGATCTCCTGACAGCCTTTAATCGCCGCATTGAAAGGCGTTTCACCGTTTTCAATATGGCGATAGCAGTTCTCAACCACCACAATGGCATCGTCCACCACCAGACCAATGGCCAAAATAATCGCCAGAATAGTCAACACATTGATACTAAATCCGAGCGCCGACATCACAGCAAACACCCCAATCACGCACACGGGAATGGTAATAATGGGGATCGATGCCGCCCGCAGGCTACCCAAAAATAACACCACAATCAGCGAAACTAAGATCACTGCTTCAATCAACGCAGAAAACCCTTCGTCGATGGAGGCTTCAATAAAATCAGCCTGGTTGTAAGCCAAGTTCATTTCTAAGCCTTGGGGTAAATGTTTTTGCATGCGTGCAATTTCGGCTTTAATGTTCGAAGCCACTGTCACTGGGTTAGCGTTGCTCAGCGGTAAAATCTGCAATGACATTGCACTATGTCCACCGATAGACAACATACTCGGCGACAGACTTTCCTCGCCCATCACCACATCGGCGACATCGGACACGCGGATGATCTTACCCTCGCTAACCTTAATCACCAGATCCTTCACGTCTTCAAGCGTTTCAACTTGATTCAAAGGGTTAATCGAGAAATCCCGCGACTTACCTTTGATCGCGCCCGAGGTAAAACTGGCATTGTAGGAGCCTAACGTGCCCACCACATCGGCAGCTTTAATATTCAACGCCTTCATTTGTTCAGGATTGAGCCAAACTCTGACCGCCTTTTGTGAGCCGCCATAGGGGCCCCAAACGGCACCAACGCCTTGAACTTGTTTGAGTTGCGGTACTAACTGCTGGCTAATGTAGTCGTACATAGCCTGCTTTTCCATGCCTCCCGCGTTCACAAAGGTGATGATATTACTGGCAGAATCTGTGGCCGAGGTATCGTCGGTGACTGTGGGCTTATCTATCATGCTCTGGGGGAAATCGTTAATCCCTTCGACGCTGCTACGCAACTTGTTCATTAAGTTGGTGTATTCAATATCGCTGGTGTCATCATTGAATTTAATCGTTAATGAGCAACGCCCCTCGCTACAGTCGGTCGACATGGTATCGACTTTATCTATGCCCGAAGCCGCTGCAATCAACTTATCGGCCACGTTACTCGACATAAAATCGGCGCTCGCCCCTGCAATCGACGCATTCACAGATGCCGAGTGGGTGGTATGCTCAGGGAAGTATTGGATATCGAGTTTTTGAAAGGCAATCAAGCCCAGTAACACAGCCATAATACTGAGTACGGAGGCGAAGATAGGATGACGAATACAGACTTCGGGTAAACGCATTATTCAGCCACCTCAATATTTGGAGTAGCGCCTGAATCAGCACCTTTGTCAGCGCTTGATGTTGCCGCTTTATCTGCAGTGTTTCTATCCTGCACGACTTTGATCTTGCTATCGGACTTGAGGTTTTGCATACCCGTTTTAACGACTAAATCGCCTTCGGCTAAACCTTCAGTCACGACGGTATAACCGTCATTCGTATTTTGAGCGAGTTTAACCACTTGCTTTATTACGCTATCGCCCTGCACTAGCCAGACAAAACGTTCATCGTTATTGGCAATAATCGAATTTTGCGGCACTAATAGACGTTTAATCCCTAGACTATAGAACTGCTTAATGTTGGCGAACATGCCAGGAGCAAGCTTAAACTCAGGGTTTTCAAGGGCGGCATGCACTTCAACCCGTCCTGAGCTTTCATCTACCGCAGGAGCAACATAGTTAACTAACCCTTTGAATACCTTATTACCATAGGCCTCAACAGTCACATTCACCTTTTGGCCCTTTTGCGCCTTGCCTAAATCCTTCTGACTGATGGCATAACGCACTTCGACCGGATTTAAACTATAGAGGGTGACTAAGGCCGTACCAGCACCAATTTGACTACCGATAGACTGACTAAAGCTGGTCAACTGACCATCGAAGGGCGCCTTGATCAGGTAATCGTTCATGGTTGCTTGTTTCTGGCGAAAATCCGCATCGGCCAGATTCACATTTTCCCGTAGCTCATCCACATCTTGCTTAGCAAGCGCAAAGGGTTCTTTAATCAGTAAATCTTCGATACGCTCCAGCTTAGTTTTAGCCAGTGCTAAGGTGCTCTTGGCTTTGTCTAAATCAGCCTTGGCTTTAATGTTGTCCTGCTCGGCAATCACTTGGCCTTTAATCACTTTGTCGCCGTTACTAAAATGAATCGCGCTAATTTTTTCGCTAGCATTAAAGTTCAGCGTGGCTGAATCGATAGCGTTGATTTTACCGACTTCATTCACTACATCGGCAAAGGACGTTTCTTTAACGGCCTCGACCGTCACAGGGATGATGTCGACCTTGTCCGCCGACATCACGGCCATAGGGGCTAAAGCGAAAACACTCGCCAGTAGAAACGGCAAAGGCGCGAATAAGGGCGCCTTTGGGAGATGATGGGGATGGCTTTTTAATGAAATATCGCATGCACTGCGTGCTTGTTCAGTTACTCTTTGTATAAACAGCGTTCGTGTAAACATAGTATGCAAACCTATCGTTCTTACTATTCAACGGACATCCTATCCGACAACAGCAAACCGGATTGAACCCAAAACTAATACCAAGTCCCCCCAAAGTGCCTGTTTCAGCAATTTGAGGTTATTTGGGTATACAGCCTATAGGCTTAATCCCAGTCAGTGCCAGTAAAAACTCGGTTACACAACCAAACAAAACAATAACTTAACGATAAACTTAATAGTGAGCACTTAAATCACACAAACAACCATAAAATACAGCAAACTTGAAACAAGTGTAGAGCCAGCCTATTAGCAAGCCACTATTTACCTTTTAACAGGGCTCCGATGGCCTTTTTCACGTCTGCAAAACAGGGGCGCTGAGCCACATCTAACTGCATGCACTCGTCTTTAATCGCACTCAACTGTGTGTAGTACAGAGGGCCAATCGAGGCACTCACATAGGCAGATGCATCCACATAGGCCAACAGATCTTCAATCAAGCAACCAAGCGCCCGCACTTCAATAGCTTCTATCGCTAAGCGTTCTGCTGTCGATAGATTGCGTAAGTTTGATGCCGCACCAAAATCCCCAAACAATAAGCTCATCTGTTGATTAACCATAATATTATGGGCGTAGACATCACCATGGCTTACTTGTTTGGCATGCATGTGCGCCATTGCATCGGCCAACTGGTATGTGATTTTGGCGACTTCATCAAGGCGAAATTGGCTACCGTCTTTAAAGGTATCGCGAGTGCAGGTGACAAGACTTGGTGGTAGCCCTAAGTTACTAAACCCTGGCGGAATAAGTTCCATCACTAAACCCAATTGATCTTTCTGGCTAATGTGCGCCACGACCTTAATAAGGCTGGGATGATCACCCGTTGTGAGACAGCAATCTAACTCATCAGCGGGATAACCATCACTCGTCACTTCACCCTTAAAGAGTTTTACCGCAATCTGCGCCGACCCCGTCGCGGCTATCATGGTTTGATTCAACCAATCGCCTCGATAAATGACCCCAGATGCCCCTTCGCCAAGCTTCTCAGCCAACTTGATATCACCCAGAGTCACATTCGCCACTGTGGCCACATCGGCATGGGGATCGACTAAGGTATGGCTGAATGGATTTCCCGCAAAGGCGAGCCAAGTCAGTTTGGGCAAACTGAGTAACCAAGCTGGCAGTGCGTGGAGTTGATTGGCCGATAAACGCACTAACTCTAAGTTGCGGCAATTGGCCATCGACTCGGGCAAGGTTGTTAAACGGTTACCCGCTAAAGCTAATTTTTGCAGACGATGTAAATCGCCCATGGCCGCAGGCAATGTCTCAATGAGATTATCGGTTAGGATGAGCCAGCGGGTTTGCAGCGGTAATGCCGCAGCAGTCACTGTTTTAATTTGATTGGCCTTAAAGCCAATCATCTCTAAATTTGTGCAGCGCCCTAATGCCTCAGGCAAATGTTCAAAGCGATTATTCGAGGCGAAAATTATCTTTAAATGCGATAAGCGGTGTAAATCCTCGGGCAAAGTGCTCAGTTGATTATTCGATAAATCGAGGATTTCGAGGGTATCGGCTAAATCAAAAATCTCCCGCGGGAACTCGGTTAAATCCTCAACCAATTGTAAACGTGTGATCCCTTGTAACTGCCCTGCCCTTAACTGCGCTAACGTCTGCACTTTGCTACCCAAGTTAATGAAAAATCGCGGCTATGGTAGCGTATAAATCGACAAAGCTAAACGCAGGATCTGCAATCAAAGGGCGGCACAATCGGCCTTAAGACAACTTTGATACTATAGGTAAAACTTGGGGGAGCTATCCAGAAACTCGAAAACAGATTAGCATGTGCACCAATATGGAATGCCCAGTCAACTCATCACAGGACAATCATGCGGACACATTTTCGCCAAACGCACTCATTTACAGTGCTTATGCTTGCCATGCTAATGGCCCTACTGAGCGGTTGTGCTACAACATCAGCAAGCCCATCAACCACTGAATTCAATGCCACAGCAAGTGATGTCAGTAACGATAACGACCACTCGCCACAACAGCATCAAACACCACCCGCAGTGATTGAGCAGTACAGCGATGTGTGGGAAAAGATCCAACACGCCAATACCATTGATGTCCATGATGATGCCGAAGTACGTAAACAGCGTAACTTTTTCGATGATAAACAAAAATTTATGAATCAGGTTGGCGATCGCGCCGAGCCATTCTTGTATTACATAGTCAGCCAGCTCGAAGCGCGTAACATGCCATTAGAATTGGCGTTATTGCCCATAGTCGAAAGTGGCTATAACCCTTTAGCACAAGCTAACGGCCCCGCAGGACTGTGGCAAATGATCCCTGCTACTGGACGTAATTTTGGCTTAACGGTGAATTCAGCCTACGATGGCCGTAAAGATGCGCTGGCCTCAACCGATGCAGTGCTCGACTATCTACAGCACCTATACGACACCTTAGACAAAGACTGGATCAACGCCGTCGCCGCCTACAATACCGGTGAGCTAGTGATCAAAGCCGCCATTGATAAAAACAAAGCCAAGGGCAAACCTACGGACTTTTGGTCACTGGGTATCCCCGCTAAGCGAGTACAAACAGTCCCTAAGTGGCTGGCATTTATTCAGATTATTCGAAATCCCAACCACTACGGTTTAAAAGTCCCCCCTATTGCTAACCGCCCTTTCTTGGAAAGAGTGCCAGCACCTAATGGCGTAGATATTGGCCAGATTGCTAATGCAGCAGGGCTCAGCAAAGCAGAATTTAAAACCTATAACCCAGGCTTTCGCCAAGGTGTAATCCCCAGCAAAGGCAAATATCAAATCGCCTTACCGCTGGAAAACATAGGTCATTATCAGGAAAATCAGGACAAGCTCTACGCTCAAAAACGCTATGATAGCCAAAGCTATATCGTCAAATCTGGTGACAGCCTAGGCACAATCGCAGCCAAGTTTGATATGTCAGTGAAAGCATTAAAACAGGCCAACAATCTGACATCGGACCGCCTAAAAATCGGCCAAGAGCTCACACTGTTAACGCCAATGGCAGGCAATGATAATGAGCCTGAACCCACTAAAACCAAGGCGAAGACAGATAAAAAAGTGAGCAATAAGTCGTCGACCAAAGCTAAAGTGACTACCTCAACATCGGCCGATAAACCTGCAGTAAAAGCGACCACTTACAAGGTGAAATCTGGTGATTCGCTGGATAAAATCGCCCGTAAGAATAAGGTTAAACTGGCTGACTTAATGAAGTGGAACCAGCTCAATGGCAAAAGCATTATTAAGCCAGGCCAAGAACTGAAAATTTCCGAATAACGATTGTAGTTTGAACGGCAAAAAGCCCAACAAAGCGCGGTTCCCAAGCGCTGTGTTGGGCTTGTTTCTATCCCAATATCAGAGTTAACCGCCACAGTTCAGCGTTACTGCTCAGTTGACCTAACCAATGCTCTCGGACAATCATTCCAAAACAAACCACTCCAATTGCAGTGCCATTATTTTGTGTTTTTCTTCGCTAAACCAAGGGGATACAATTGCTGCTTAAACATGCCAACAGGCATGTAATCGCCCACGACACCATATTGCTCTGGCCACTCTTTCTGACCTCGAACTGCAGTCCCAAATAGGTAATCTAAAAAAGAAAAATGGGCAGCATAGTTACGGTCGATTGCCGCCTTATCGGAAGCATGGTGCCAATGGTGGAATTGCGGACTGACAATTAAGTAACGTAGCCAGCCAAAGTTAACCTGCACATTGGCATGATTAAAGACCGCCTGCACGCCAACGATAATCACATAAATACTGATGATGTCTTTGGAGAATCCCAAGATAAAAATCGGCGTGAGCACTAAACAACGGGTAGCAATCAACTCAAACATATGTTGCCTTGAACCAGCCAACCAATCTAAATGTTTCGCGCTATGGTGCACCGAATGGAAGCGCCACAGGAAAGGAATTTCATGGTAGGCACGGTGCGCCGCATATTGCATTAAATCGGCGACCAATAAAATCAACAACAGTTGCAACACAAAGGGGAGACCCGCGATAAAGCTTTGCACTGTGCTGGAAATAGCCCAAGAAAAGGTCGACTGCACAAATTGGTTTGCCACCAATAATACAAATCCAATCGCTAAGTGATTCACCAAAAAATGGTTTAAATCCCCTTGCCACTCGGGTCTCAATATTGCTTGTTCTGGTTTATGGGGTAGCCATTTTTCGATAAAAATGAAAATTAAGGTTGAGCCTAATAAGTCTAAAATAAACCAATCTAAACCCAGTGAGACCTTATGATTAGCAAAAGGCTCGACCTCAACTTGATGACCACCAAAGGCAATCGCTAAACTCACAAATACCCAAGCCACAAAGCCGAAACGCTTATTTTTATTTCGAATAAAATTCAATAAACCTAAACTGCCCGACACCACTAAGGCGACAAATATTAAGCTGCGAATAACATCGACATTATAGCTTTGGCGTAATTCCGGAGTGGTGAGATATTCGGGAAAATGAAACGCCAATACGCCCAGAAACGATAATATCGCTAACATACACGCTATAGTACCGCTAATACTGCCTTCACCAATTTGGAAATGACCGTCTTTAAATCCTTTACTCATCACAGTGAACTCCTTTTCCTATATTGCTCGCGTTATTCACATCACAGCGTTATCCACATCACAGCAATGCTCGGCTTAATTTTTGCCGATCAGCCTACATTAACCCCGCAGCCACAATCAATAAAAAGTGAATGCTAAGACAATAATGCTCAATCTACTAAGCCCACTAAAGCGAGCACAAAAAAACAGCAAAAAAAGCGCTACCTAAGTAGCGCTCTTGTATTAGCTAAGTTCACTCACCTTAGCGGTTAGATCTTAATCAAGTTATAACCAAAGCTAGTAGAAGGATCTTTATTCAGCACCATAGTCACATTGTCTTCATTGCTGAAATCCATTAAATCGGATGCATAGACAACGGTTTTAGTACCGTTTTCCACAGCGATAACCTTAATAGAATATTCGCCAGCTGGCACAGTCACTGACTGAGGGCTCGCAGGATTGACTGCGGTGATCTTATTTACAGCCGTTTCAATCGTGTCATTTGCCTTTAAGAAATACACAGTTAGATTGCTTTTATCGGCAAAACTCACAATGTCGAACTTAAAGCTATAGGGACTTGGCGTCTTAGTTTGCTTCATCTCCATCGCCTTCACTTGGCTGCCCTGCTCGGTCGTTTGCTCATAGATGAAGATGGTTTTAATGTCATCTTGGTTCAGGGTGATCAACACGTTATCGAGCAATTTATTTTGCGTACCGTGGTCGAACACACTCACACCAAAATCATTAAACTCAGCACCTTGATAGCTAGTCACCCCAAAAGATGGCACTTCGCTAAACAGAGTATCTTGCTTACTGCTGGCCACTTTCACATCGATAATGTGCGAACCTAAACCGTTAAAGACGCGATAATCGACACTCGCTTCTAATGCCACATGGTTGCGAACATTGGTGGTTGAATCGACACTGTCTAAGGTGATTTTTGAATCCGAAGCACCAAAACCTTCACGGATGATCAGCTTATAAGGCACCTTAGAACTGAATTTAATGTTTGCAGTTGTATAAGAAACATTGGTTGTTCCCGCTGGTGCGAGGTAAACCTTATATTCACCCGTATCCATCACTTGCGGCTGCGACACTTCACCATAAGCCACACTACCTAACATCACGGCATCAGCAAAGGTTTGGGTCGACTTAGAAACATAAGCGTCAAAGGCTTGGGCATGAACTGCAGTATTGGCAATCAAGAGCTGCATTTTACTGTTTTCAGCCACTTCGTTGAGCTTATCGAGTTCAGTGCGAGAATAGTTGATATTAAGTAATTTAGGTTCGGTAAAATCACCATGTAATACAAAGAAATGGTCCGTTGCAACTTTCAAATCGATATTTTCTTTATAAATAGAGATATCTTTATCAGAGGCATCCTTAGCCATCACTTCAATCGCAGTTACGCCAGCCGTCGACGTAAATCGCGGCATAGTGTCCCCATAGATCACACTTTCATAGGTTTTATCGGCAACTTTGAGTGCAGTAGCAGTGCTTCCAGCTGAAGCATTATAAAATTGCACATAGGTGGCATTTTGATCTGTGCCCTCTTCATTATTATCATCTGAGCCACATGCCGTTACCGCTAAACAGGCAACAGCCACCGCAGCGAATCCCTTTAGCTTACTTTTTATCATTGTTTCCCTCATTAGCAGACAAAAATTCAGTTCAATCTACGCAGTTATACAATGACAACAATGGCAATTTCCACTAAAAACAAAAACAAATATTTTACAAACTAAAACACTTAACAAACATTTCAATAACACACCAAAAAGTGATACAAACCACACTTTTCAGGCCCTTAATTGATACAAATGCGGCTGCTGATACTTTTGCTCGCCTCTCAAAAATTCTGCTCCAGTGGAAAATGACTGTTCTATCGAACACCTCTCTTTTAGGCTTAAAGCGACTATGGATAAACTATCCTCAAACGGTACAAACCTTGTTCGACTAATGCGATTAGGTTACTCTCGCATCGCCAATTAAGCCTTTGGGATGGATAGGATTTGCAAGGGATTCTCAACTACTACAAACAATGTTTTCAACACGATAGTGCCGAAATCAATCTCTGGTCTAGCCACAAGCTTGCCGAGCAAGATCAGCTATTACTCCAACATGAAGACGAGTTAAGCAGTGGCTTCCTACCCCGCTTGCCTGTGCCATTTGCTCCCGCCAGTGCATTACTAGCACGTAGCGCTTTGTATTTACGTGAAAAGGTATTATTGCACTGCTGTCTGTTTTTCTGCGGCACAGTCGACCTTAATGGCGAAAAACGTAAAGTCGTGACACCACTCCTTTATCGCGAATGCCAATTACAGGCTGACGGCGATAATCTCTACCTAGAGAGCAATAACACTCTAGCTGGCAGCGGACCATTCACTATCAATGAAGCTCTATTAGAAAAATTAGTCGTTGAAGGACATAGCCTAAGCCAAGATTTACGCGATAATCCAACGGATGTCAGTGGCTGGATATCTTGGCTGCGAGCGGGCCAAGCCGATGTTGATACCAGTCACTTATTGCATTTTCCCAAGCTGATCGATGAGGCTGAATTTACTAGCTTATGCCGTAAACGTGGGCAGTTTCTTGTCAGTCGAAGCCAAATCATTTTGGCAGAACGTTCGATCGCAAGTCGGGGCATTTTGCACGAACTCGACAAACTAATGACAGCGCCTGAACCATCAGCACCGCTTAAAGCGCTATTCGCAGAAACACAACAAACAACATCAATCAGCGCCAGTGAAGACACACAAGAGGCTTATCTTCCTGGGCTGTTAAGCCGCGCGCAAATTCAGGCCTTAAAGATTGCGGCCAATCATACTTTGGGGCAGATCTCAGGCCCACCGGGAACAGGTAAGAGTTACACCATAGCCACAGTGGCAGCAGAGCAGGTATTAAGGGGAAAATCGGTACTTATCGTCGCCCACACCGATGTAGCTGTTGATGTGATTGCCGATAAATTGCAACAACAATTCCAGCTAGGGAGCAGCCTTATTCGAGCAGGCTCGCCGCAGTTTATAAAAGTCCTTAAAAACCAGATTGATGAAATGCTCCATGGTCAGCACCCTGCATCTGATGAAGCCGTCTCGCATAGGTTGCTACTCAATGCAAAACAACAACTTAATACCGTGACTCGCGAGCAAACCAAAATGGAAGCGGGCTTTATACGTCATTGCCGCCATGCCATACGTCGCGGCCAAAAACTGGCGACCTTACAACAAGGACAATCCCGTTGGCGCTTAGGATTTTACAACTGGGCTTACCATGCAGGTATAAAAAGGTTTGCCCAGCAATGGAATGAACTCGATAAATTAACGGCCCTCATCGCGCAAAAAGAAGACTTAAGCCTCAAATACTTACAATTGGCAACTCACTATCGATTAAACCAATTACTCAAACATAAGCGCAGTACGCTGGTGAGTTTTGCCAGTGCGTTACGCGCCCGCCAGTCCGCTAAGCAACTCGACGGCTTCTACAAGACGGATTTTGATGCCTTAAAACAAACCTTTCCCATTTGGTTATCTAGCCTTGCCAGCTTACATAAAGTGCTGCCTATGGAGCTGCAAATGTTTGATTTAGTCATTATTGATGAAGCCACTCAAGCCAATATTGCCGCATGTTTACCGGCCTTGCAGCGAGCAAAAGCGGCACTGGTGGTGGGAGATAGCAAACAACTGCGCCATTTCTCGTTTTTATCCCGCGCAAAACAAACTCAAATCCAGACCCAACTCGGACTCGCCCCAGATTGTCGCGGCCTAATGAGCTACCGTGATGCCAGTATGCTCGACTTAGTGTCACAGTCCCTCGCGAGCCAATCCCAAGTGGTATTTTTAAATGAGCATTTTCGGAGTAAACCTGAGCTGATCCAATTTAGTAATCAGCAGTTTTATCAAGGCATGCTGAAGATTATGCAGCACAGACCTTGCACAAGTTCGGGACACTTACACAGAGTCCAGGTTACTGGCAGCCGTGACAGTAAGGGAATTAACGCCATAGAAGCGGAAGCATTAATTCAAAAGTTAGCTCAACTGATTGATGAACAAGAAAATGTATTAGTGCCTTCCAGCATTGGTGTACTCTCCTGTTTTCGCAATCAGACGGAGTATTTATCCCAGCAAATCCTCGCGCGCTTTAGCGCACAACAACTCGAGCGTCACCAATTACGGATTGCCACGCCCTTTGGTTTTCAAGGGGAAGAGCGCGATATTATGCTGCTATCGTTTAGCATTACGGCCAACGACAGCCGCGCCGCTGTGTATTTAAATCGAGCCGATATGTTCAATGTCGCGATCACCCGCGCTAAACAAATGCAGTGGCTATTTTTATCGGTACAAGCGCATGAACTCCCCAACAATAATTTACTGGCAACTTACTTAGCATCGGCGGGTCAATTTCAAGCGGCACACAATTATGTCGATTCCCTCGATACCTTCGGCCAGTCTGTGGCACTCGCGATTGAAGAAAAAGGCATAACTGTCTGGCGAGCCTACCATATGGCGGGGCTAGAACTGGATATTTTATGTCGCTATGGTAACCAATATTTAGCAATAGATTTAATCGGTTACCCAGGACCTTGGGCGGACTTTTTCGATATTGAACTGTATAAACTCTTACAGCGCGCGGGCATTAAACTGATCCCCGTCAGCTACGGGCTATGGTGCCAACAGCGAGAACTTTGTATCCAACATATTTGTCAGCAATTGGGAATAACACCCGCCTAAGGAGCAGACAACGCGACTACCAAACTCAATCACAACAGCCGTAACCACATCGCAGTTGAATGGGACAGGAAACGCCACACGTTGACAGTCCCTTATGAGACGTTTGTTAAGCTTTATGAACTAAACGTTTACAGTAAAGATCATTTCCCTTGCCTGTAACGTAGATGACAGCTTGGTTGCGAGAGTTAACTAACGAATTTAAAAGGATTGTATTGTACTTATCTTTAGTAAATTTATTGGATGAGACATCTAGATCCGCTAAGGTCCCCGCCAAATAATCAGGAATTCGAATTAACTCATCATAATGGTTTTTCCCAGACTTCTCTGGTTCTGGGAATAGAAACTGAGGGGTATCTAACATTAACACTGAATTTTCTTTTCGCTCAAAGTGTACAGAATAACTCTGTAAAAATAAAAAGTATGATAGGTCAAAAGCAAAACTATCATATCGCTCAAGCAGCGCATCTCTGTCAGAAATCCACTGAATATATTTGGGCTTTTTAGCTATAGCTAAAACTTCAAAAACGACACTAGCAAATGCTGACACTATGTAAATTTGACGGGCTAATTTTGAATTAAAGTTTTTCTTTGAGAAATCAGCTTCAAAAGCTCTAACTCTTTTCATGACTCCATCAACATAGCCGTTTTGAAATGTTGAGTTACTTGCGATATCTGATACTACATTGCGAAACGCTGGTAAGAATGACAGCATATTTTCATCTGTAGCATAATCTCTAAGCAAGTTAGCCTTTCGGTCAATTACGAAAGTAAACGAAAAGGTAACTGGGGAATTAATATATTGTAAGAATTCGACAGATACCGTCCGAGTTGATTTTATGTCTTTAGGGGCAAAGTGATTGATATATTCTTTGATATTATCCAGCTTGTCGTGATGTAAGAGAACTGTAAATGACACTGTGTCATTTTGCTTAGTTTTGTCCCCGAAACAATAATCCGAAATAACATACCAAGCAGCCCCGTCAGGCATGGAACTTAGCCAGTGCTCTAGGTCATCTTTTGCAGACTGATTTACAGTCTTCTTTAAAGAAATCAACAGTTCTAACATATATCCTCTGTGAAGCTTAACGTCTTAATCATGCGCACGCGGCTGATAAATCACTTTTATCTTGTTTCTTAGCCAAGTGATTTTGGGGTTGTGGCTGTTTCTCTTATGCCAAATCAAGGTAAAAGGAATGGCGAGTTTATCAAGATATTCGTCGCTTAACGGGATGGGGCGACTGACTAAGTCAGGGTGTAATTGGCGAGCATATTGTTCGCAATATTGTGGCGCAATTGCCATCATGTTGTGGTGAGGCTCTGCCGCGACAAACAGTGACTGCTCAAAACTGGCCAAGGTCAGCACAATATTACGACTCAGACCAAGCTCAATAAGCACATCATCTAAGGCCCAAGTTTCGCTCTTTTCCCACAAAATATTGATATGCGAATATTTAAGAAAGGTGTCTATATTCCACTCTTCCTGCAAGGCGGGATGATCGCGGCGCAAATACACCTGAGGAAGATCGGTAAATAAAACCTCAAAATCGATAAAATAGGGTAATAAATCAAGGGATTCCTTAGAACGTGGATGACTTTCTCGGCCAGTAAACCCCATATCCGCTTCACCACGCACAATCGCTTCGAGTGAATCGTAATCCCAATTTCGTACCTTCACCTTTGCATCAGGGTATTGAGTATAAATGGCCTGAGTCAGCTCATTAAGCATGATAAGCAACAAAGGCGACTCAAGCATCAACTCGAAGGTGAGCCCTTTGGTCATCTCGTCACCGCGCTTAGCCATCAGTTGCTTACCCATTTGCAACCATTCGGATAACTCCTGCTCCATACCGTGAGCCAATGGCGTTAACTGAAATCCCTGCGGCGTTTTGACAAATAAGGGATCGTCAAACCAATCCCGTAATTTGGCCAGCGACTTACTCACAGTGGATGGCGTGACATTGAGCTTTTTGGCAGTCTTAGAGACACTCCGCTCCTGTAATAAAAGCTGCAAAATAAACAATAAGTTAAGATCAAGCCGACTCAGGGATTTGGTCATTAAGTACAATTTCCGGCAATTTAGGAACCGCTAAGATCAGTGTAATGCTCACCAGCGCACCGACAGCGAGGATCACTAATAATATATTAATCGCACTCACTTCGAGCAGACCCATCACCCAAATATATAAAGCTGAAGTACACACTTGGGCAATTCCCAGTAATGAGCTGGCAACTCCAGCACGAGTAACAAATGGACTCAGCGCCTGACTCATGGTGACCCCAAATCCAATCGAAAAACCGGAACAAACAAAAGCAAAACCTAACAGGTTGAATGACTGACTAACCCCGCCCAATTGAGTCAAGATAAACACCAATGCCGCGGCGGCAAATAATGTCTGAGAGAACAAAATTAATGATTTTTCTTTAAACAGGTTAAGTAAAAAGGGCGTCGAAAATGAGGCCACCATACTCACAAATGCTGTCATAGCCATAGTGTTGGAATATTGCCCACGGTCAAACCCCATCTGCCCCATGATCAACATGGGAGAGACATTTACATAGCTTAAAATCGTTGTCACACCTAAAGTCGTTATCACCACGCGACTGAGAAAAAACCGCTGTTTAAAGGATTCTTTATATCCACCCGACTCAACTGTGGTGTGAAATTGCGGTTTAGGATAGGTTTCGCGCAATACAAAAATACACAGGGTTAATACCATTAATCCCATCCCCGCCATAGTGTTAAATAGGCTAGGCCATGGGAATTTAAGCATAATTAAATGGCCTATCACAGGTGCTATCACTGGGATAATGCAAGTCACGCCATTGACCATAGAGAGCACTTTTGCTCGGCGCTTATCGTCTAATACATCACGCAAAATCGCAAAAGCCACAACATAGCAAGAACCCGCACCAATGCCTTGTGCAAAGCGTGCCATTAAAAAGAGATCACTGGTTTGCGCACTACCGGCAAAGTAAGAGGCAATAGCAAACAGCAATGCGCCAAACAAGGTAATGGGTTTACGTCCAATCCTATCGGCTAAGCTCCCCGCAAACAGCATAGTGGTTGCCATTCCCGCAAGATACACAGAAAAAGCAATATGCAGCTGCGCCTCACTCGCCCCTAAATCCTGCACAATTTGCGGCAAACCGACCAAGTACATATCTATCCCTGTCGGGTACAAAAGCACTAGACAAAAACTGCACAATAGATATCGAAACATATAACTCACCCCGTTAGCCATCTCACACATAAGTTGCGCCTAGCCTAGTTTCACTCGCGCAGATCTGTGAGTGGTATTTTCGACAACAGGTATTTCCATTGACGACCTATGGGAGGACATAACACCACGAACGTGGAAGAAAAGTTGGTAAAAGAAGATAGAGGAGGAAAGAGGTAGAAAAATATCCCCTGCGGTTTGCGACCACAGGGGATATGTCGGTGAATGATCAGTCTACTATTCTATGAGCCCAACACTCATTGCTGAGGTTCTGGCGGTGCAGGCAGAACTTGGATCATTAAACTGCTATCGTCTTGCAGATATTGCTGCGCCAATTTATTAAGTTCTGCAACTGTCATCTGCTGCGCTAACGCTTGCCTTTGTTTAAAGGCAGCAAAACGACCAGGATGACTCTGGGCAGTTGAGGTGAGATCTAACCAAAAACCATTGGTTTGCGGCGCAGCTTGCATCCACTCAAGCACAGGTTGGCGGGCTCGATTAAGTAAGTCCTCACTGATCCCCGAAGGCGCTTTAACTTGCTTAACTGCGGCGGTGAAATACTCGGCAACCGTTGGCAACATGGCTTGAGTCGTCACGCTAAACAAACCTAAGTAACCATAACCGCTGGCATTGAAATCGTTATAAGAAAAGGCCGATGGCGAATAACTCGCACCCGCTTTCTCCCTCACGTTTTCCGTTAATAGAATGCTTAGCACTTGCTCCAGCAGACCCAATCCCGCGTGTTGACTCAAGTGAGTCATGTCCGTTGTAGGCCACACCATGGCAAGTGCCGCCATATCCAGTTGACCATAATGCGTTAATGTTTTCTGAACGGGCACTTTCGGAAACACAGGTACTATCGACTGAGCATTAGCAATAGCAATAGGGCTACGCTTAATGGCGCCAAGCGTTTCAGCCACAGCAGCAATGGCACTCGCTTCATCAAAATCGCCCACAATAGCGAGTTCAATCGCCCCTTGCTCGACGGCCGAATGGAAACTCGGCGCTAATTCTCCAAAGTGACGTTTGAGAATTTCTTCAGGCTCACCATAACCATAGCGTTTATCACCATTATGGGAGATACGGGCAAACTGATTAGAAAACTCAGATTGTGGGTTGCTATGAATACTTTGTTGCTCGGCAATCACTTGTTCACGAAACAATTGCTCAGCCTGCTTATCCATACCTGGCTCAATTAAATAAGCCGTCATTAAGCCAAGCTGCGTGCGAAGCTCTGCGGCATTAGTGCTAATCTCGCCGCCAAAACTTTGCTCACGCAGGCCTAAGTTGATGGAAATATCTTGCCCAGCAAAAATATCCTGCAGACTGTCATAATCATGGGCCTTGAGCCCACCCTGCACAAACGCACTGTTAAACAGATAAGACAAACCATCCAACTCAGGGAATGGCACTTCACCAAAGCCAATGTTTAGGCTGACCAATGTGGTGCCTTTGTTAAAGTTGGTAGGCTTAAGATTAAGGCGCACGCCATTGGCAAATTGCAGTTGACGAATCCCCGTTTCCTTATCGCGACTGTCAGCCACTAACTTGCCTTGCTCACCAAACTGAGTATAAGCAAACTCATCAATCGCCTTGATTGCTGGTGCGCTCACCGCTTGTTTACGGCTTTTCTCGTAGCTGGCGATAAGCTGTTTTTCAGCATTTTCAATGGGCTTATTGCTGGTCAGATACAAATACGGCGTGGTGTTCCATGTTTGATTAAACACTTGGCTTAGCTTTTGCGGTGTCACTGTTGGCATTATTTTTTCAAAAAATGCGAGCTGCCAATCGGGTTCGACAGGGACGCGATTGCCCGCCACCGAATACACTAGACTCTCGGCAATATTCACACTGTGAATGGTACTGCTACCCGCGACACTTAGCTGATATCCCTTATGCATACGTTTGATTTGCTGGTCAATTTCCTGCTGGCTAAAACCAAACTCTTTTGCTTGACGCAGGGTTTTATCCAAGAGTGCGATTCCCTCTTGCCAGTTATTTTCCTGCGTACCTAGGCTCATTTGTGTGCCATAGGCAATATCAAACTGCGGTCCAACCTGCAGGTTTACACCATATAAACCTTGGCTATGCAGTAATTGCGACTCCATACGGCGATACAAGATGCCGTGGGCAAGCTCGAGCAACATTTCCTGCTCCCGCACAGCAGGGCTATCGGTAATCGCTGAGATGGGTTTTAGCATGCCAAGGGAAACTGACGTTGACAGACTTTGATCAAAAAATGCCGCCGCATCGACACTTTGGCGCTCTGCGACAGTACCAATAGCTTGTTCCTTGGTTTTAGCGGCCAAAGGCGCGGCTTTCCAACTGGCAAACTGTTGTTTTATCTTTTGTTCTACCGCGGCTACCTCGATATCTCCCACCACAATTAAAGTGGTGCGTGAGGGCGTATAAAAACGCTGATATAAAGACAGCAACGCCTCACGATTGGCATTACTGATACTGTTCGCCTCACCCACGGGGAAGCGCTTTGACAGCAATGTGTTTGGCATTAAAAACTGTAATTGGTTACGGTAATTCTCAAGATCCGCACCGCTACGTTCACGCAGCTCAGACAACACCACCGCTTTTTCACGTTCAATTAGCGCTGGGTCGAGTAATAGATTACTGCCAATTTCTCTCATTAAAAACAAAGCAGTATCGATTTTATCTTGGCTATTACTTGGCAAGTTGAATTGATAGACCGTCTGCTGAAACTCAGTCACAGCATTGGTATCGGCGCCAAAACTCAGGCCAAGGCGCTGCAATGTCGGCATCATCTCCCCCGCAGCCAATCCGGTCGAGCCATTAAAGGCCATATGCTCAAGAAAGTGCACTAATCCTTGCTCGGTATCAGACTCAACCAAAGAGCCTACATCCACCCGCATCCGCACTATGACCGCCTGCTCCGGCGTCTTATTGCTAACCAATAAATAACGCATACCATTGGCAAGTTCACCAGTATGGATCCGCTCGCTCATAGGCAAGCCTGTCGTTCCCATCCACAGCGGATCTTCACTCGCCTGCAGTGGCAACGCCATACTCAAAAGCGCCAGCAGTAACCACTGACGCACAAAACTAATTACCTTGAAATTGTTCATTAAAATTCGCACTTTTCCCCCAAAATCAAACAAGAAACCTAGGAAGCGCTCACCTATGTTTCAGATAAAATAAGCTTTCACTATAGTACCTAAAGCACTTTAAGTCACAAAATCAATACCTTATGCCGTACTAAAAATAATTTATCGCCTTGATATATAGTCAGAATATGCCGAAAAATAATGAGCGAGGAAGGAAGCTGAAACAGCTGTGGATTTAATGATTACTGTGGAATGGTATACATATATTAGCGAGATAATGAGTGTTTAATTAGCCAAGCACTTTCTTAAATCTAATTACAGAGCAATATCTTGATTGAAAATCTGAGCTGAACCCTCACAATTTTGGCTTTAAAAATCACACCAAAGTTTAGATATTTCGGCTCATGGCCTCGTGAAAAACCACTTCACAGGTAAGCCATTAATGACAAAATGCAAAAGCCCTACGAATATTCACAGGGCTTTTGTTTTATCACGCAACTGATTCTTAAAACTGTTGAAACCAACGTTGGATCTGCTGTGGATCTTTGCTTTGCGTTAACGACAGCATCAGTAAAATGCGGGCTTTTTGCGGGTTAAGGTTACCTGCTGCGATAAAGCCATATTTAGCATCGTCTATCTCGGCATCAAGCGTGGTTGCGCCTGTGGGCACTCGGCTAGAGCGAACGACTAAGGTGCCTTTTTGACTCGCCTTAGCTAAGGTATCAAATATTGAGTGGTAAATATTACCATTACCTACACCGGCGCTGACTATGCCATCAAAACCCGCTTCAACCATAGCTTTGACAGGTAAATCGCTGGCATTAGCGTAGTTGTAGACAATCCCTACCTGTGGCAATTTGTCGAGTTTGCTAACATCAAAAGGCGTTTGCCTTGTATGTTGACGCTCAGTTTTGCCCATGTATTCAATCTTGCTGTTATGGATAACGCCAAGCGGGCCAAAGTTAGGCGCGGCAAAAGTGTGTACACCTGTAGTGTTAGTCTTAGTCACATCGCGGGCATTCAATACGGTATCGTTCATCACCACCAACACGCCTCGACCTTTAGATTCGAGGTTAGCGGCGGTCGCGACTGCGTTATACAAATTCATCGGGCCATCGGCACTCATGGCAGTTGATGGACGCATTGCCCCAACCAGTACTACAGGCTTATCGCTCTTGATGGTGAGATTTAAAAAATACGCCGTTTCCTCTAAGGTATCAGTACCATGGGTAATGACGATACCGTCGACATCTTTATCAGCCAATAACAGATTGATGCGCTTGGCTAAGGCTAGCCAAACTTTATCGTTCATATCCTGCGAACCGATTTTAACCAGTTGCTCACCTTGAATATCGGCAAGTTGTTTCATTTCAGGCACGGCCGCAATTAAGCTACTAATGCCTACTTCACCAGCCTGATAGTTAGACTCAGTAGCCGATTGTCCGACTCCCGCAATAGTGCCACCCGTGGCAATAATACGTACCTGTGGAAGCGCCTGCGCCGCGGAGGAGAGAAATAACCCTAAAGTGACCGAGAGCAAAAGCTTACGCATTGGAAAATTCATGCTTACATCCTTTGATTAATAATAAACGCCCACAGTGTGCACTATTGTCTAAGCCTCACTGTGATAGCTCTCACTAAAATGAAATAACAGATTTAGCGTTATCTAATTGATTATTTAAACTTTAAGGAAAACACCATGCATTTATTATTGAGTAGATTTAACTAATCAATGATTATTCGCTATTAACGCGGTGACAATTAAATATCGTATGGTTTATTTAAATTTAAAAACACTTGAATAAATATGTCGCCGATTGGTTAACGAATAACAAATCTATAGCTAATTTGCATCAAAAAGTAATGGCTCACACTAGTGATCCGAGTTGAGAGACTTATCTAAGAAACAAAAGAAATACACTATTTCAAACAGTTAAGTGATCACCATCCTAATCCTGTTATTGCCAAAGCGTTAAGATCTACTTCGATAGTCAAGGAGACGATTCTCCTTCATGTTTTCGATGAGTTATTCTTGATGTGTTACGTATACTTATTGTACACATCCACAACTCAATACTCGGAGATATATCTTACTATTAATTGGATTTAATAGGATCGAAATGAAAGATACTAATAGCGTACGGATCGAAGAAGATTTATTGGGCACGAAAGAAGTTTCCAATGAATTTTATTATGGCATACATACATTGCGTGCCATCGAAAACTTTAAGCTGAGTAATCAAAAAATTTCCGATGTACCTGAATTAGTCCGTGGCATGATGCTAACAAAAAAAGCCGCTGCCATGGCTAACAGTGAATTAGGCGCTGTAAGTCCTGAAATCGCTGACAAAATTATTGAAGCGTGCGATCTGATACTCACAACGGGTCGATTTGTTGATCAATTTCCGGTCGATGTTTATCAAGGAGGCGCAGGCACTTCAGTCAACATGAATACCAATGAGGTATTAGCCAACGTTGCACTGGAGATCATGGGGCTAGAAAAAGGCCGTTACGATGTCATCAATCCTAATGACCATGTCAATAAATGCCAATCGACTAACGATGCCTATCCAACAGGTTTCCGTATTGCGGTCATCAACAGTACCGATATTCTGTTAGATGCATTAACCGACCTTATCAGCGCTTTCGACACTAAAGCCACAGAGTTTAAAACCGTCTTAAAAATGGGCCGCACTCAATTGCAAGATGCCGTGCCTATGACCTTAGGCCAAGAGTTTCATGCCTTTGCTGTTACATTGCGAGAAGAAATTAAGTCCATCAAGCGTTGCCAAGAGCTGTTGTTAGAAGTGAACTTAGGCGCAACCGCCATTGGTACAGGGCTCAACACGCCTGTCGGTTATTCCGCATTAGCCATTAAGTATCTGGCAGACATTACTGGCCGCGCCTATGTGCCAGCGGAAGATTTAATCGAAGCGACATCCGATTGTGGTGCCTACGTTATGCTGCACAGTGCAATTAAGCGTATGGCGATTAAAATGTCCAAGATTTGTAATGACCTACGCTTACTTTCATCGGGTCCACGTACAGGTCTGAAGGAGATTAATCTTCCTGAGCTGCAAGCGGGTTCCTCCATCATGCCAGCCAAGGTTAACCCTGTGATCCCTGAGGTCGTCAATCAGGTTGCCTTTAAGATTGTCGGCAACGATATCACTATCACTATGGCTGCCGAAGCAGGCCAATTACAGCTTAACGTCATGGAACCTGTGATTGGACAGGCGATGTTTGAGTCGCTCAGTTTGATGGGCAATGCCTGTATCTCCCTGCGTGAAAAATGCGTTGAAGGTATCACAGCCAATCCAGAGATCTGCATGGCCCATGTGATGAACTCTATCGGGATCGTGACTTACCTTAACCCAATCATCGGCCACCATGAAGGTGACATCATAGGCAAGATTTGCGCCCAAACGGGTAAAAATGTCCGTGAAGTGGTACTCGAACGCGGTTTATTAACGGTTGAAGAACTCGATGACATTCTCTCAGTTGAAAACCTGATGAATCCTAAATATCAGGCTAAACGCAACACCAGCAAAGCCAAAGTGTAACTCAGTGGGGCTGGGGAGCCTTCCCCAGCCCACAACTCGATGATTCAAGAATAAGCCTGCGCAGAGTGAATATGCGCAGGCTATTGAAATTAAAAATAAAATAGAGTTAACACTATGATTATATTAGAGATAATTATCGTCCTCGGGGCTATTTACCTTGGTGCAAGGATGGGTAGCATGGGAGTCGGCTTCGCTGGCGGTGTCGGGGTACTGATACTGACCGCGGGGATGGGACTCAAACCGGGCAATATCCCGATTGACGTGATCCTCATCATTATGTCAGTTATCACCGCAATCGCGGCCATGCAAGTGTCTGGAGGGATGGATTATTTAGTCTCACTGGCAGAAAAATTATTACGTAAGCATCCCAAACAAATCACCTTTCTGGCCCCTGTCGTCACCTATTTCATGACACTTTTTGCGGGTACAGGCCACACAGCATTCTCCACCTTACCTGTTATTGCCGAAGTCGCAAAAGAGCAAGGCATTCGCCCCTCTCGTCCCTTATCTATTGCCGTTGTCGCATCTCAAGTCGCCATTACCGCCTCACCAATTTCAGCGGCTGTCGTGTTCTTCTCAGGTATCTTAGAGCCGTTTGGCGTAGATTATTTAGTACTGTTAGCCGTTTGTATTTCCTCAACTTTCCTCGCCTGCATGGTCGGCGCCGTTGTTGCCAACTTAATGGGTAAAGAACTGGCCGATGATCCTGTCTATCAAGAACGCTTAGCTAAGGGCTTAGTCAAAACACGCGGTAAAACTGAGATCAAAATTAAAGCCGGCGCGAAACGATCTGTGATGATTTTCTTACTGGCGATTGCGGCTGTCATGGCATATGCCACTGCGATATCAGACAAAGTCGGTTTGATTGTTGACCCTGTATTGCCACGCGACGCCGCCATTATGGTGCTGATGCTCACGGCAGCTGCCGCTATTACGATTTTCTGTAAGTTAGACGCAAGCGAAATCTCTAATGCGGCCACCTTCAAGTCAGGCATGTCAGCCTGTGTCTGTGTATTAGGTGTGGCTTGGTTAGGCGATACCTTAGTGTCGAATCATATCGAGGAAATCAAAGATCTTGCCGGCACCTTACTGAAAAGTCAGCCTTGGTTATTATCGGTAACCTTATTCTTTGCCTCCATGCTGCTCTACTCCCAAGGCGCGACAACGAAGGCGCTGATGCCCGCAGCCTTGGCGATTGGTGTAAGTCCATTGACAGCCGTAGCCTCGTTCGCCGCCGTCAGCGCGCTGTTTGTATTACCGACTTACCCCACGCTACTGGCTGCGGTCGAGATGGATGATACCGGCTCGACTCGGATTGGTAAGGCGGTATTTAACCATCCGTTCCTGGTCCCTGGCGTTGTGACGATTGCCACCAGTGTGGCATTGGCCTTCCTGTTTGGCGGCATGATGCT
Source organism: Shewanella sp. M-Br (assembly GCF_036245925.1). Taxonomy (NCBI): domain Bacteria; kingdom Pseudomonadati; phylum Pseudomonadota; class Gammaproteobacteria; order Alteromonadales; family Shewanellaceae; genus Shewanella; species Shewanella sp. M-Br. The sequence continues at coordinate 19,443 of NZ_BJBV01000031.1, read as the reverse complement.
GTAGCTCAATTTTACCCTAAGTGCTCTCAGGGCTAATGCCTACAAATGGATTAACCCTCTTCTTTTAATCTGTATCTATAGACTTTGTTTTGGCGTGATGCAGGTACATTCACGCCATAGCAAATCGAGTAAGAGGTGAATTAATGTCAGCAAAAACGCGTGTTCCTACCGCCATTAACGGCGGACCATTTGGCCAAGCTTGGTCGGCTAAAGCAGACTGCTTACAAAGTGTGACAGGGCTTATATTAGGTATTTTCCTCTTATTTCATATGCATTTCGAGGCGAGCATTTTATTTGGTAAAGAAACCTTCTTTCACATGGTGCAATTCTTAGAAGGCAGTATGTTTAGCTCGACGGGTCATGGCTTCCCCATAGTGACCCAGATCATTTCAGTCATTATGCTCGTGATTGTTGCAGTACATGCCGCCACCGCACTACGTCGTTTTCCGGTGCAATTAGGTCAATGGCGAGCGATGCGTGGCTTCATGTCGACTATCAAGCATAGAGATACCCAAGCATGGTTCTGGCAGATGATCACCGGTTTCTTACTGTTTTTCTTAGTGTCGGCCCATCTTGCCACTATGATTTTAAACCCTGATATTGGCCCTCACCTTTCGGCCGAAAGGGTTTACCACGATAACGCTTGGCTCTTATACGTGGTGTTTTTACCTATCGTGTTATTCCACGGCATCGTTGGTTTATACCGAGTGATATTAAAGTGGGGTGTGAGTAGTAACCGTCCACTTATCCGCACTATAGCGCAAGTATTGATCGTCTATTTATTGTGTTTAGGCACATTAAGCCTAGTGACCTATATCAATATTGGTATCGAATTAGTTTTGCCAGTTCAACCGTTTATTCCTCAGTAATGGGCATGACGCTATCGGCGCACCTAGCCTATATAGCAAGACAAACAACATACGGATCCTCCTCTGATACATAGTTGCAGCGCATCTATGCCCGAGGAGCGCAATGATAAATCCATGAAATGTTATCTAAATTATTAGATAAGGATCTGATTTGAAAATCATTTATACAGACTCATTAGTCATTGGCGCAGGATTGGCAGGCCTTAGAGTCGCGATTGCCACCAAAGAGCGAGGCCTAGATACCTTAGTGCTATCGTTAATTCCCGCAAAACGTTCACATTCGGCCGCCGCACAGGGCGGAATGCAAGCCAGCCTAGGCAATACTGTTAAAGGCATGGGTGATAACGAAGACATTCACTTTCAAGACACAGTCAAAGGTTCTGACTGGGGCTGCGATCAAGACGTCGCACGCATGTTTGCCCACGTTGCACCGAAAGCGATCCGAGAACTCACCAACTGGGGCGTGCCTTGGTCAAGGATTTCCGCCGGCCCGCGCGAAGTCATCATGAACGCGCAAAGGGTAACGCTCAATGAGGCCGAAGAAGCTCACGGCCTGATCAATGCCCGCGATTTTGGTGGCACTAAAAAATGGCGTACTTGTTACACCGCAGACGGCACTGGCCACTCTTTACTGTACGCGGTCGATAACCAAGCTATCTCCATGGGTATTCCAGTACATGAACGGATTGAAGCCCTGTCGCTGATCCATGACGGTAAGCGTTGCCATGGAGTCATTGCCCGCTGTTTAGTCACAGGTGAATTGCGCGCTTATGTGGCCAAATCCACCACCATCGCCACTGGCGGTTATGGCAAGATTTATGAAATATCGACCAATGCCACCATCTGCGAAGGCATAGGCCAAGCGTTAGCACTCGATACTGGTGTCGCCACCTTAGGCAATATGGAAGCGGTGCAGTTTCACCCTACCGCCATAGTGCCCGCGGGGATCCTTACCACTGAAGGTTGTCGTGGTGATGGCGGTATTCTGCGCGATAAAGACGGTCATCGCTTTATGCCAGATTACGAACCAGAGAAAAAAGAACTCGCTTCGCGCGATGTGGTGTCCCGCCGCATGACGGAACACATGCGTAAAGGCAATGGCGTCGAAAGCCCTTACGGCCCGCATCTATGGCTGGATATTACGCAGCTGGGCCGTGAGCATATCGAAACCAACCTGCGCGAAGTGAAAGAGATTTGTGATTACTTCCTCGGTATCGATCCTTGTAAAGACTGGATCCCCGTCAGACCTACCCAGCATTATTCCATGGGCGGCGTGCGCACCAATGCCACAGGTGAGAGTCCACAACTCAAAGGACTGTTCAGTGTCGGAGAAGCGGCCTGTTGGGACATGCATGGCTTTAACCGTTTAGGCGGTAATTCGGTGGCAGAAACTGTGGTCGGTGGCATGATCATCGGCAAATATGTGGCTGATTTTTGTCAGAATAACGACTTAGAAATTGATACCGCGCTGACTCAAAAATTCATTGATAAATTGCAGCAAGAAATCGATGGACTAATCGAAGGCAACGGCACAGAAAACCCCTTCCAAATAAAGAAAGAAATGCAACGCATCATGATGAACTACGTCGGGATCTTTCGTAATGGACCCGAGTTAGATAAAGCCATCAAAGGCTTGAAAGACTTGCTGCTGCGGGCAAAAAATCTTGGCCTTAAATGTAAAAAACGTCACTCTAATCCTGAGTTAGTCGAAGCGCTGCGCGTCACCCGTATGTTAAAAGTAGCCCTAACCGTCGCCTGTGGTGCAGAGGCTCGCACTGAAAGCCGCGGCGCCCATTCACGGGAAGATTACCCACAACGCAATGATAAAGATTGGCTCAACCGCACACTGGCGACTTGGCCAGATGCCGAATCACTTGAACCAGTACTGCGTTATGAAGCGCTAGATGTGATGAAAATGGAGCTACCACCGGGATACCGTGGCTACGGTAACGACAATACTATCGCCCATCCAGATACCGAAAAACGCGTACAAGAAATCAATCAAGTGCTCGCGAGCTTAGGTGATGATCCCGATAGAAACACACTGCAGCGAGCCCTGATGCCATACGAGCTGCCAAGCCACCTGCAGGCTCCTAATGAACGCCTCAGCGATACCTTAGCGATCACTCCAGCCCAACCGGTAGGAAACAAACCACTATGAGCCGTCAAATCAGCTTTAATATCTTTCGCTACGATCCGCAAGATGGCCAAGACAAGCCAAAGATGGAACGTTATCAGTTGACTGAAACACCGGGCATGACAGTATTTATCGCCTTAAATCAACTACGTGAGCTACAAGACCCGTCACTGCAGTTCGACTTTGTCTGCCGCGCGGGCATCTGTGGCAGTTGCGCCATGGTGATCAATGGTTTCCCCACGCTTGCCTGTCGCACGTTAACGGCAAATTATCCTAATGGCGAAATCACCCTAATGCCGCTGCCCGGCTTCGAGCTGATTGGCGACTTATCGGTGAACACGGGTAAATTTATGCGTGAATTAGCCGAACGCTTAAAACTGTGGCTGCACCCTAGACCCGATGATCAGGACATTCATCGTCTCGAAAATCCAATGGCACCCGAAGAAGCCGCACGGATCTATGAGCTAGAACGCTGTGTCGAATGTGGCGTTTGCGTGTCGGCCTGCGCCACCAAACAAATGCGTGACACCTTTGTCGGCGCGGTTGGCATGATGAAAATCGCCCGCTTTGAAATGGATAGCAGAGACAGCCGCAGCGCGGATGATTTCTACCATGTGATTGGCAATCAAGATGGCGTATTTGGCTGTATGACGCTACTCGGCTGCCAAGATAACTGTCCCAAAGATTTGCCACACATGCAGCAAATCGCTTACCTGCGCCGCAAAATGGCCGCAAGCATACTCTAGTTTTCCTTAACCTAAAGTCCCGCTGCGTTAGCGGGGTTTTAGGGCAACACCTTTCCCAAACCAGCGGGTAAATCATATCTGCCCGCTGCAGATATGCGACGCCTTGCCTCTGAGCGAGACGCCTCCTTGAGCACTATCACAAGTGCAGATCCTTACTACTAGCAGTACTGTTCCATCGGCAACAAAATCCATTAACGGCACGCTAGTAGTTGTTATGTAAGGAAACATAAATGAAGCAGTTCAAACTAACATCAGCCGTGCTTGTGCTGAGCTTTGCCACACCTATCTTTGCGGTTCAAGCCAATGATACCGCTGCAACCAATGACGAGTTACGCACTGAGTTACAACAAATTCAGCAGAGACTCGCCATGCTCGAAGCGCAAGAAAATGAGCCATCAGTGCCATCGGATACCCAGTTTAATTTTTATGGTTCTTTACGCCCAACCTTCGGCCTGACCCACACTAACTCGGACGATGTGTGGGATGTAGGCGATGCGAACTCGCGGATTGGTTTTGCTGCAGAGCACCAACTCGGTAATGGCTTAGTCGGGTTTGCGAAAGGGGAATTTAAGGTCGATATCAAAGATGACGGTGACTTTGGCGATGCGCGCAAAGCCTATGTCGGATTAAAGGGATTTTTTGGTAGCGTTGCCATAGGTAAACAAGCCGTCACGCAGGAAATGATTTCCGATCCCGTTGATATCTTTAACCGCTCAGGAACGCCTCTGGCCTATGACAGTGCGAGCCCATTCAGGCTCAATAATCTCGTGACCTATCGTAAAGAGTTTGGCGACCTGTTATTTTCGGCCGATGCGCAATTCGACGGCAATAAAGGTAGTGGTGGCAGTGACTTCGTTAACACGGGCATCCGTTATAAAACCGACTTCATCTACATTGCCGCAGCTTTTTATAATAAAGAGTTAGAGGACAACAAGGATGAAAATACATTCGGTGTAACACTAGCAAAAAATTTCAATTCTCTGTTCCTCGCCGCAGCCTACCAAAACATTGAAAAAGACAGCGTCGATGGCACAACATTGGATGGTTCAACACTGGATGTGGTTGCAAGTTATCCCATCACTGACAGCTATAAAATCAAGCTAGGCGTGTCCAGATATGACGATGGCGACAATGACATCACCTCCGCGAAATACAATGCCTATAACACTACGCTGGAATGGCATAAAACACCGAAATTCAGCACCTTCATCGAATATCAAAAAACAGATTTTGAATACCGCGAAACCAATGACCAGATCATGCTAGGCATGCGTTATAACTTCGATTATACGTTCTAAGTTTCTATCTCAAACGTATCGTTATGTGAGCAAGCGAGGTGAAGGGTTTAACAACCTCGCCTACGGCCTCACAGCACAAAACATAAAGACAAGAAACAACAAAGCCACGACTCGCGTGGCTTTGCTTATTTAAGACGATACCGTCTTTACACTTCGATACGTTCCAAATCAGAACGGAATATCGTCATCCCAGCCATCATCCAAATCTGGAGTGAAGTTTTGCTGTGGTTGTGGTGCTGGACGCTGTGCCGGTGCTGCAGGCGCTTGATAAGCTGGTGCTGGAGCGGCTTGTGGCTTAGGCGCATAACCACCTTGTTGTGGTTGTTGAGCCTGTGGCTGACCATAACCTTGCTGCTGGGCAGGTGCTGGCGGAGCATATTGTTGCTGAGCTGGCGCTTGGTAAGCAGGTGCTGCTTGAGGCGCTGGCGCATATTGATTTTGCGCAGGCGCGGCTTGTTGTGGTGCAGATTGATAACCTGCGTTTTGTGGCATGCCGCCGCCCATTGGCGCGCCTTGTGCTTGTCCACCTTGACCACGGCTACCTAGCATTTGCATGCTACCGCTTTGGTCGATAACCACTTCAGTGCTGTAACGGTCTTGACCACTTTGGTCTTTCCACTTACGAGTTTGCAGCTTACCTTCAAGGTAAACCTGTGAACCTTTACGCAGGTATTCACCTGTAATTTCAGCTAATTTGCCGAACAGAACCACACGGTGCCATTCAGTACGCTCTTGCTGTTGACCCTGTTGGTCTTTCCACGATTCGCTAGTCGCTACTGTAATATTTGCGACTGCATTACCGTTTGGCATATAACGCACTTCTGGATCTTGTCCCAAATTGCCAACCAAAATTACCTTGTTAACACCACGACTGGCCATTGAAATCTCCTGCGATTCTTTAAATAATCTATTAATTCAGTATGTTGTTTATCTGTGTCGCCATAGAGGAAAATCAGCTTCCCCAAATACCACACGGCAGACCAGATATTATTGAGCAGAGCCTAACACAGCTCGTGCTTCTCTTAAATCGAAATGCTCGTCTACCTTGAGATAAGCCACTTTCTCGTCCAGCACGACTATAGCTTCAACAACACCCATTAATTGGGATAACTGGGTTGCCATATCGCGCGCTTGCGCCTTGTCTTTCACTTCAGCTTCTAAGGTGTAACTCTTTAACAACACAGGATTTTGCATGCCTAATGTCAGGAATAACCAAATAGACATTAAGATCACGGCAACAACAAAAACCCCGACTGCGCCCACGAGCTGGAAAGCACCGCCACCGAGCATACCACCACAAAAAGCCCCTAAAAACTGGCTAGTTGAATACACGCCCATGGCCGAACCTTTTTCGCCGACGGGGCAAAATTTGGCAATCAAACTTGGCAGTGAGGCTTCTAAATAGTTAAACCCAGTAAAGAAGAGCACCACGGCAAAACTCAATACCCAAAGATTGCTCGCAAATGCGGCCATCGCCAGCAATGCCACTATCATGATCACGAGGGCAATTTGGAACATCGCCTTAGTATTTTTGCGCTTAACCCCTATGATGATTAACGGCACCATCAAAATAAATGCGCCCACAAAAGCGGGGAAATACAGCATCCAATGTTTTTCTTTCACGAGTCCCGCATCCACCAGATCCAGCGGTAGTGCCACAAATACTGCGGTGAGCACTAAATGCAGGATAAAAATCCCAGCGTTAAGCCTAAACAATTGCGGCTCGAGGAACATACGTTTGAGCTTAGCGGGCGTCGCTAGAGTGTCTCCCTTCGGAGCCTGAGTGATGGGATTAGGCACTAAAAACTGGATCAACAGCATACCGACAATAGCCAATACCGCCGTTAACCAAAACAATCCAGTCAACCCAAGATGTTGCGCAACGATAGGTCCCATTAGCAAAGACAGGGCAAAAGATAACCCGATACACATGCCAATAATCGCCATCACCTTAGTGCGCTGCTCGTCGCGGGTTAAATCCGCGGCAAGCGCCAGCACGGCAGCGGCAATCGCGCCCATACCCTGTACAGCTCGACCAAAGACAACGCCATAAATCGTATCTGCATTAGCAGCGATAACACTACCAATAGCAAACAACACTAAGCCACCAAGAATAATCGGCTTGCGACCATATTTGTCAGATAAAATCCCCATGGGGATTTGCAGCACGGCTTGAGTCAGGCCATAGGCGCCGATAGCAATACCCACCCACAGAGGCGAAAAGCCTTCGAGATGCTGACCATAAAGTGCAAAGACGGGCATGATCATAAACAAGCCCATCATGCGCAAACCAAATACACTGGCTAAAGAAAACGCGACTTTTTTCTCAGTACCCGAAAGTCCGTTGTTACCCATGATTTTGCCCTGGATTGAAGTCTTTTAAGGGGCGCATGTTACCACACCCAAAAGGATTTGCTCAAAAGGAAATAGTGGCCTAAACCACTGACTATACAATTAGCTTTTATCCCGTTTATCACGGACCTATATTGACTGTGTCTGAGTTAACATCTTTATTTTTAACGCTCAGGCACAGGGGAATGAGTCTAACATAGTGTTCACAATTGTCCTGTGAGTCAGTGCGCAACAACAGTATTAATCTTAGTTAATCCATTCCATCCACAACATCCCGCAAAGCAGGCCGACTTAAAGCCAGTGCCAGCCCTAGGATTGGTGCAGATCACAGAATCAACTAAACTCAGCGGCGGAACTGTGCGATACTTGTGCTCATTTTTTTAAGCATATGGCATTAGAGCGATAGATGGATAAGATTGAAATACGCGGCGCACGCACCCACAATCTCAAGAATATCAACCTGACTATCCCAAGGGATAAACTGATTGTCATCACGGGCTTATCGGGATCTGGCAAATCCTCCCTCGCTTTCGATACTTTATATGCCGAGGGCCAGCGACGTTATGTCGAGTCCCTATCTGCCTATGCTCGCCAATTTTTGAGTTTAATGGAAAAGCCCGATGTGGACCATATCGAAGGCTTAAGCCCAGCGATATCCATAGAGCAAAAATCCACCTCCCATAACCCACGTTCGACCGTGGGCACGATTACCGAAATTTACGATTACCTGCGCTTGATGTTTGCCCGCGTGGGTGAGCCGCGTTGTCCGACACACAATCAACCCTTAGCGGCACAAACCGTCAGCCAGATGGTCGATAAAGTGTTGGAAATGCCCCAAGACAGCCGCTTGATGCTGCTCGCACCTGTGGTCAACGCCCGTAAGGGTGAACACGTTAAATTGCTCGAAGGTCTATCGGCGCAGGGTTATATCCGTGCACGTATCGACGGTGAAGTGTGTGACTTAACCGATCCGCCAACCTTAGATTTACACGTTAAACACACGATTGAAGTGGTCGTCGACCGTTTTAAAGTGCGTGACGATATCAAGCAACGCTTAGCGGAATCCTTTGAAACCGCGCTGGAACTCTCCGGCGGCATAGCGACCGTTGCCAGCATGGAAGACGACACGGGTACTGGTAAAGCAAAAGGCGAAGAACTGATCTTCTCGGCCAACTTCGCCTGTCCGCACTGCGGTTATTCGATGGCGGAATTAGAGCCAAGGATCTTCTCCTTTAACAATCCCGCTGGCGCGTGCCAAACCTGTGATGGTTTAGGGGTACAACAATTTTTCGATCCTGAGCGCGTGATCACCAATACCGAGCTTTCACTGGCGGGCGGTGCGATTCGCGGCTGGGATAGACGCAACTTCTACTATTTCCAAATGCTTAGCTCACTCGCCGAACACTATAAGTTCGATGTCGAAGTGCCCTACGAGCAGCTTAGCGAAAAAGTCCGCAAAATCGTACTTTACGGCTCAGGTAAAGAAAGTATTGCCTTTAAATACATTAATGACCGCGGTGATGTGGTGGTGCGTAATCACCCCTTCGAAGGCATTCTAAACAACATGGACAGGCGCTATCGCGAAACCGAAAGCAACTCGGTACGTGACGAATTAGCCAAGTTTATCAATACCCAAGCTTGTCAAAGCTGTGGTGGCTCGCGCTTACGCGAAGAAGCACGTAACGTGTTTTTAGGTGATATCAACCTGCCACAACTCACCACTTGGTCGATTGGCGAAGCCTTGGACTACTTCGAGAAAGTTGAATTTAGCGGCCAAAAGGCGCAGATTGCCGAGAAGATTTTAAAGGAAATCCGCGATCGCTTAGGTTTCCTCGTGAACGTGGGCCTCAATTATTTGAGCCTATCACGCTCGGCGGAAACCCTCTCGGGCGGTGAAGCCCAACGGATTCGACTCGCCAGCCAAATTGGTGCCGGACTTGTCGGCGTGATGTATGTGCTCGACGAACCTTCAATTGGCCTGCATCAAAGAGATAACGAACGTCTACTGCAAACCCTGATCCACTTGCGGGATTTGGGCAACACTGTGATTGTTGTTGAGCACGATGAAGATGCGATCCGCATGGCGGATCACGTGATCGACATAGGCCCTGGCGCTGGTGTTCATGGCGGCGAAGTGATTTGCGACGGTCCAATTGAGAAAATCATCGCCTGTGAAGAGTCAGTTACCGGACAATATATTTCCGGTAAGCGCAGCATTCATATCGATACGCCGCGCATTCCCTTCGACAAAAACCAAGTGATTGAGTTGTTTGGCGCCCGCGGCAACAACTTGCGTAATGTAGATTTAACCATTCCCATTGGCCTATTCACCTGTGTGACGGGTGTATCAGGTTCGGGTAAATCAACCTTAATCAACGATACCTTCTTCAAGATCGCCCATAGAATGCTCAACGGGGCGACTGTGGATGAGCCATCACCCTATGACCGTATCGAAGGGATGGAACTGTGCGACAAAGTGGTCGATATCGACCAAAGCCCGATTGGCCGCACACCGCGCTCGAATCCGGCCACTTATACGGGCATCTTCACCCCAATTCGCGAGATTTTTGCCGGAACCCAAGAGTCACGTACTCGCGGTTATCAAGTCGGCCGTTTCTCCTTTAACGTAAAAGGTGGACGCTGCGAGGCCTGCCAAGGCGATGGCTTGATCAAGGTAGAAATGCACTTCCTACCCGATGTGTATGTGCCCTGTGATTCTTGTAAAGGTAAGCGCTACAACCGCGAAACCTTAGAAGTACGCTATAAAGGCAAGAATATTCACGAAGTACTGCAGATGACAGTGGAAGATGCGCGTCAGTTCTTCGATGCCGTACCTGCCATTGCCCGTAAGCTACAAACCTTGATGGATGTGGGTTTGTCCTATGTGCGTCTCGGCCAAAGTGCGACCACTCTTTCAGGCGGTGAAGCCCAAAGGGTGAAACTTGCCAAAGAGCTGTCTAAGCGGGACACGGGCCAAACCTTGTATATCTTGGATGAACCGACCACGGGCTTACATTTTGCCGATATTCAATTGCTGCTCGACGTGTTGCATCGTCTCAAATCCCACGGCAACACGATTGTGGTGATTGAGCATAATCTGGATGTGATCAAAACCGCAGACTGGATTATCGACTTAGGCCCAGAAGGCGGCGGTGGTGGCGGTATGATTTTAGCCACAGGCACGCCGGAAGAAGTAGCCGAGCATCCAACCTCCCACACGGCACGCTTCTTAAAGCCACTGCTAAAACGGGATATCGAGCTGGCAAAGGCCAATAAAGCTAAGGCTTAACATTCGGCTCACGCAGCCGTTGGTCTGAATAATAAAAGCGCAGTCGCCCTAAGCACTGCGCTTTTTTTCGCTCAGCAATCCAATATGCTTAAGCTATCGCATACATATAGATCTCATTGAATTAGAATCGGATTTAGGCAAAGATGATATTCATCTTCTGGCGAAGGCTTCAGCGATAAGGAATGTCCATGCGTGATAGCACTCAGTCCCCAGTGACTCACCTTATATTACCGAGGCAGTATCAATCACTTTTAAGTAAAAATCTAAGCGACATAAACCTAAGTGCATCGACTCTATTCAACCACAGTCGTATCGGTCAGCTGCTCGCCAAGTTCAAGATCACGCACCTTATAAGACATCAATCCCAAAGACTTGGCTTATTAGCACTGGCCTGCGTTGTTACAACGACCCTCACTGGCTGCGCTAACTCAGCCGAAACCTGTGCACGCACAGAGCTAAAACTCACTTGGGCCGAGCCCACAGAGTTACAAGCGACAGTCACAGTATTAAGTTCGGATGAATTTGAAGGCCGCAAAACCCAAACCCAAGGTGCGGCAAAAAGTCGTGACTATATAAAGCAGCAATTTCAGGGGCTAGGTTTACAGCCTTGGGGAGCGGACTTTATCGTGCCCTTTGAATATCAAACCTTCTTCACACAAGAAACTGGTGCCAACGTGGTCGCCACCGCGATGGCGGCAGAACCGACGAATCGATGGCGCATTATCGTCGCCCACTATGATCACTTAGGATTGAGCGGCAGTAAGATTTACCACGGCGCCGATGATAACGCCTCGGGCGTCGCCGCTATGCTTGCTATTGCCAAACATTGGCAACAGCAATTTGCCCTACGGCCCAATACCTTGCCTAAGGTAAACCTGATGTTTGTGGCAACCGATGCCGAAGAACCTGGGCTCTATGGCAGTATCGCCTTGGTTGAACAACTCAAAACCCGCTTGCCAGAGGCGACATTTGAATTAATGATTAACCTCGATATGGTGAGTCACCCCGGCAGGCCCTATGCGATTTACCTCGAAGGCAGTCGAAACTTCACTCAGTTCAATCAATTTAAACCCCTACTGAATCAACAGAACCGACTTTGCATTAAACTCACGCACCCTAAACCCGTTGGTCGAAGCATACAAAGTACCGATTGGCTGCGGGCGTCGGATCATTACCCCTTCCACAAAGCGAATATCCCTTGGCTGTATTTTGGTGTGCCGACCCATCCCCAATATCACACACCAGAGGATACCGTCGCGACAATCGACATCACTTTTCTTGCGGCAGTGACAGAGTCAGCATTCGAGTTACTTCAATTAAATGTTGAATATTTAAAGAATTAATGGGAAGTGGCGCGTTTCTTGCTCAGTTTTAGCGAAAAAAATGCAGAAAACAGGTTAAATAGCGTGACTCTGATTGGTAAAGTGGCCGCCATGCTGCTATAATCCGTCGTTCGCGGGAAATCGACACGGGGTTGATTTTCTGTCTGTGAAACTTTAGCGCCATTTCGCGCGCGCATCCACAAGGCTACAACCCAATGTCATCCGATGAAAGAACTTTCCGTGAACTCGGCCTATCCGAGAATTTGTTGCGTGCTCTTGACGAGCTAGGTTATGAAAAACCAACGCCAATCCAATCAGCCAGTATTGATCCACTTATGGCTGGCAAAGATATTTTAGGTCAAGCGCAAACAGGTACAGGTAAAACTGGCGCCTTCGCGTTACCACTATTAAACAAAGTTACCAGCCAAACTACACCGCAAATTTTAGTCTTAGCACCAACACGTGAATTAGCCGTGCAGGTTGCTGAAGCGTTCAGTAGCTATGCCAAATTTATGAAGAATTTCCACGTTCTTCCTATTTATGGCGGCCAAAGCATGCAACAACAGTTGAATGCCCTGAAACGTGGCCCACAAGTTATCGTTGGTACGCCTGGTCGTGTTATGGACCATATGCGTCGCGGCACCTTGAAACTCGACTCATTACAAGCTTTAGTGCTAGATGAAGCCGATGAAATGTTAAAAATGGGCTTCATCGATGATATCGAATGGATCCTTGAGCACACGCCAAGCGAGCGCCAACTGGCGTTATTCTCTGCCACTATGCCAGAGCAAATTAAGCGTGTTGCTAACCAGCACTTACGTAATCCTGTACATGTTCGTATCGAATCAAGCCAAACTACGGTTGAGTCAATCGAACAGCGTTTCGTACAAGTATCACAACACAACAAACTTGAAGCTTTAGTACGTGTATTAGAAGTTGAAAACACTGAAGGTGTGATCATATTCGTACGTACTCGTAACTCATGTGTTGAGTTAGCTGAAAAGTTAGAAGCCCGCGGTTATGCTTCATCACCACTACACGGTGACATGAACCAGCAAGCCCGTGAGCGTGCAGTTGATCAACTGAAACGTGGCAAGTTAGACATTCTGATCGCGACTGACGTTGCAGCCCGTGGTCTTGACGTTGAGCGTATCGGTCACGTTGTGAACTACGATATTCCATATGATGCCGAAGCTTATGTACACCGTATTGGCCGTACAGGCCGTGCTGGCCGTACTGGTATGGCGATCCTGTTTGTAACTAGCCGTGAAATGCGCATGCTGCGCACTATCGAACGTTCAACTAACAGCCGCATTTCACCAATGAAAATCCCAAGCCCAGAGACTGTTGCAGAACGTCGTCTGTCTCGCTTAGGTGAGCAATTGGCTGAAACAATCAACGGCGATTTAGATTTCATGAAAGAAGCTGTTGCTCAATTATGCCAACAGTTAGAAGTCGATACTGATCTGCTAGCCGCAGCTTTGTTACAGCAAGTTCAGCAAGAACGTCCTTTGCAATTGCCAGCCATTCAAGAACGTGTTCGTGATGAACGCAGTGAGCGCACTGAACGTAGCGACCGCGGAAGTGATCGTAATGACCGTGGTGGTGAGCGTGGTGAACGCAGAAGTCGCGAACCGCGTCCAATGCCAGCAAGCTTAGGCTCAGCTGAAGCGTTGAAAGACAACCCAGATTTAAAAATGTGCCGTTACGTGATCGACGTAGGTCGTGAGAATGGTGTAGGTGTGGGTAACATCGTTGGCGCTATCGCGAACGAAGCTAACATCGACAGCCGTTACATTGGCGCAATCCAACTTTACGATGCAGTGACCACTGTTGACCTGCCAGACGGCATGCCAAAAGACGTGTTACAGCACCTACGTAAAGTACGTGTTTGTGGCAAGCCATTGAACATCCGCGAAGCTGGCGATCAAGTATTTGTTGATTCAGGCCGCAGTGCTCGTTCAGACCGTCCTGCCGGTGACCGTAAACCACGTGGCGATCGTCCAACAGGTGACCGCCCAGCGGGTGATCGTAAGCCTCGCGCTGCGTCTACTGGTGACAAGCCATTTGCTGACCGCAAACCACGTGCAGACAAACCTGCCGGTGAGCGTAAGCCACGTAAACCACGTGAAGACTAATCTAGCTTAAGCTAGAGACTAAAAAAGGAGCCTAGGCTCCTTTTTTGTTGTCTTGATTTTGTCTTAGTTTGCCTTTAGCAAAGATAAAGCTTAGTGTCTAATCTCCAAAGAGTTTAATGGTATAAGTAATCGACTCCCATGAAAAAAGCCCTTACCGCTGGACTATTATCCGCCTTCGTCGCCCCCGGCAGCGGCCATTTCTATCTGCAACATAAACGCAGCGCCCTAGTGTTTTTTGTGCTGGCAATACTGAGTCTTGGCCTGATGCTGCAACAAGTCATGCAAGTAGCACAGCTTATCTCACTTGATATTCAAACTGGTGTTTTACCGCTAGATATAGGCGTGATTACAGCCGAAGTGACCAAAAAAACCACGGCAACCATTCGTGATGGTGCGGACAAGCTGATGTATGGATTTATCCTCTGCTGGCTAATTGCCTTATTAGATAGCGTACGCTTGGGACTGAAGCAAGATAAGCAAGATGCAGCCCAAAACAATGCCTAGTCACCCACTGTCCATGCTTCAATAAAGCTATGGTAGCAAGTAACGAGCATATCGGCGTTGTGGGCATAATCGGGAATAATTTCAGGACAATAGAGAGCACAGTGACTACCCGCATTGCGCGCAGTTTGTAGATCAAACAGATAATCGCCCACATACAAGATCTCTGCGGGCGCGAGTTGCCACTGCTGGCAAATAAGATGAATACCTTCGGGATGCGGCTTAGGCTGCGCATCATAGCGCGTTAATACCAGTGCGATATCTATGCCGAGTTTATCGATAGTGATTTGCGCCGCTTCTGGCATATTGCGAGTCAAAATAGCCAAGGGCAGTGACTTGGCCCGTAGGCATTCGATAAGCTCCCTCGCGCCATCAATCCAACTGGCCTTGAGTGAACTTTGTCTTTCGTACTCATGGACAATGTCTAACGCCTTAGCCCGTGCTTCATCAGTACTGAGACTCTCGACATGGGCCAAGATATCTGTACCAGAATGAATCCCCAACTCACGCCGCAGCCCAGCAAAATCGGGATTAGAATGCGCTAAGGTGCCGTCGAGATCGAAGATGACGCCACGGATATCCTGGAGTTTCAATTCGCTGAGTCTAGTGATCACTGGCCTTTCCCATAGATAAAATGTCTGCGTTAGACAGCCTGCAAACGCTTCGCCTGACGATTACGATACATAGGCAGCAATTGCACCACCATCACAGACACAATAATCACGCCAATCCCCAGCAGAGATAAACCATCTAATTCATCAGCGCGAAATACTTCTGGCCACCAGCCAAGGCTCACCACTAACGCCGTGGCACTAAAGCTAAATACTGGCGTTAGGGCCAACATGGCACTGACCTGCGCCGTCGGCCAGTACTTCATCGACTGGCCAAAACAGCCATAGGCGATCAAGGTATTGGCGGCGCAAAACAGTGCTATCTGCCAATCGAAGCTGTCCATACGGACAAACTGACTAAAGTCGCTAAAGGGAGCCATTACGAAAATACCTAAGCCATAGATCACTAAGAGCACGTTCGCGGGCGACAAACGATTCAGTAAGGATTTTTGCAATAAGGCATAGCTAGTCCACGACAGTGCTGAGAACTGGATGATCATCACCCCAATCCAAACCTGATGATTATTAGCCCCAGAAAAATTTAAATTAGGATGGAAAAACATCAACATACCTAAAGCTAAGGTTGCAAAACAGCTGAGTTGCACCGCATTCAGCCGTTCCTTAAAAAACAACACACCACCAAACGCGAGGAAAAAGGGTGAAGTCTGGAAATTAAGTTGGGCGGCGCCGGGTGCGAGGTAATCGAGTGAGTAAACAAAAGACACATAATTGAGCATCAAGAAGATGCCAGCAAGCACTAACCTTAACCAAACTTTGGCATCGAGTGCTGCAAATTGCTTAAGACTACCTGCGCTCCATTGGATCACTATGCTGACTAAAAGCGCGACCAGAAAACGAAACCAAGTAAGAGTTACGGGATCAATAAAGGCCGCAGAGAGCTTTAATGCTATCGGTAACATGCCCCAAAATAAAACCGCAACTGAGATGAACAGGAGCCCGAGTTGAGCATGATTATTTGCCTGAGGGGCGTTATGGCTAAGGTTCACGGAGGAGTCCAGTAGAAACCGCAAAATGGACAGCTATTCTGGCACTGAGCCAACACAATATCTAGCCAATCATCATGGAAACATTCGCGTTAGATTGGATACTTTAGCTGACACTTATGTGAGGCAAGTTTCAGCACCTTACGATAATTGGAATATTGGCCGCACTCTTGATTCAACTGCAGCAGATTTACCCCGAAAGCCAACATTGGCATTTCCCGCGTTGCCAATAACCGAGTATATTTGGCCCATAAAAATGGCTTCTGCCACACTCTCTCTAGGCCACTTCTTTTTAAGCTAACGCTTTAAATAGGAAAGTTAATGTTATCTACCGCCACGATCGAACAAGTTAAAACGCATATTAATACCGCAGCCAAAGAATTAGCCGAGCGCCGCGCAGCAGGCACGAGCGGCGATTTACTGATCCCAGAACTAAGGCCAACCAGCTTCGAACAGGCCTTCGCTATTCAGCAAACAGTGGCAGAAATATTTAAGGCAAGCGATAACAATCCTATCGCGGCGTGGAAATGCCTATTACCCACGGCGGAAAAAACCGTCGTAGCGCCTATTTATCAAGATGATGTGTATCAACAATCGACCACTTGCCCACTCTATCCATCGACTAAAGGCCTGGCCCGAGTCGAACCCGAACTCGCCTTCGAGATTGCTCGCGATTTACCGCCAAGAAGCACGCCTTACACAGAGGCTGAAATCGACGAGGCCTTAGGCCACACACGCTTAGCCTTGGAATTGATCAAAAGCCGCTACCACACACCCAGTGAAGCGACGCATTTTGATGCCCTCGCCGATGGCTTAGTCAATCAAGGACTGTGGTTAGGGCCAGTGCTAAATCCGCAAGAAGGTTTAGAGACGAGCAGTTTCGAGCTCAGCGTTGATATTGCCAATGGCGAGCACCAGCAAAGCGACACACTGCAAAAATCCGCCATTCATCCCAACGGTTTCCCTAAGGCGGGACTCTACTGGTTAGTTAACTTTTTATCCGCCCAAGGCATTGGCTTAACTCAAGGGCAATATGTGATCACAGGCTCTTACGCTGGCGTCCTTGATCTGCCATTGGCACAGGTCTGCAAATTTGAATACGGCGCGCTTGGACAGTTCGCAGTGACTTTCACAGCTAAGTGATTGCGACTTATAAAGCGACAAGGCACTGATAAATAAGCGAACTCAGTTTCAGCTGGGCTCGCTTATTTTCAATCTCAGTGCTCAGTGCTCAGTTATCTGCATTCCCCACAAGCATCATTAACAAAAGCCAAACTAACTTGCCTCAAAATGTACACCTATGTATCATCTAAATTCATCAATAATAAGGATATATAGAATGTCGCACGGAAAAATGCTGCCAATCGCCTGTCTTCTTGCCCTCACTTTAGGCACTTCTCTTAGCGTGCATGCCTCAGAAAATAGCTTTACCAAAGCCTATAGTGACTATCAAGCCGCCGTAGAAAAAGGCGATGCTGCAAATATTGAAGCAAGCGCAAAAACCGCTTATCTACTCGGCGAAGCCCAATATGCCAAAGACAGTGTCGACTTAGCGAATCTCGCCATGAACTGGGCCAGCGCGATAGAAAAGCAAGTCGCCCCTTACCCATTTGCAGAAAAGAATCTGCCAAAAACGGCGAAGGCAAATGAGTTGTATCAGCTCGCTCTGGCTAACTATAAAGTTCATTATGGCAAAGAAGCGCTTGAGCTTATCGACCCCTTACTGGGGACTGCACAAACCGCCGTTGAAGCCAAAGATGCGAAAAATGATTTGCTTACTGCTATCGCAATTGCTGAAAAATCCGATAAAAAGAAACTGCTCGCCGATGTAAAAATGGCCGCCTTCAACCGCTTATCAAATACAGAGCTATACACCAAAAGCGTAAGACGCTATGCCTTCGATGCCTATGATATTTATAAAGAGATTTTACCAGAGAACGCCATAGACAGAGTCAAGGCAACCTATGTGGTGGGTGCAGTTGAGTATGCAGAAAAGCATGATGACAAGGCGATGCCATTGCTTTTAGAAGTCGTGAAGCAGTTTGAAGCCCTTAACTTTAGCCATCCCTATGCCTTAAGTGCCCACGCTTATTTAGTCGAACTCTATGAGCGCCAAGGAAAGCGTGACGAGTCCACCGCCCACTGTATTGCTATCGGCAAAATGCGTCCTTGGGCCGACGCACAGGAACAACAACCTATTTTCCGTATCGTACCAGACTATCCAATGTCCTATGCTAAGCAACGTAAAAGTGGCTGGGTTCAGCTTAAATTTACTGTCGATGAACATGGGTTCGTGAAAAATCCTGAAATTTTAGCCTCTAAGGGTGGTGCTTTATTTGAAAAAAAGAGTATTGAAACCTTAAATAAATGGCGTTACGCACCCAAGTTTGAAAATGGTATAGCCGTGGAAGCACAAACTAGCGTGCAAATGGATTACACCATAAACTAATAGCCCGCTATTTCACCTCATAACCTAGCCCGTCGCTCACACTCGATGGGCTTTTTTCATCATGCGTTGCAAGCTGCCCCAGACTTAACCCCTGCTTAAGTTGGATTAAACAAGCTTGGCAAATACACGCATCGGCAGACGGTAAAATATGGTTGATGACCCCTAGCGGCGAATCTGATGCTTGCGCTTGCAAGGCGGCCAAAGGTGGAAATGTTTGCAGAGCGCACCAACAATCCTCAATACCCTTACCTAAAATCACAGCACATTGATTCGCGCCTTGGCACAGAGGGCAAATTTGCGCAGTTTCTAACTTAGGTACTTCCAATGGCTGAGACACGGTAATCCTTATAGCAAGATAAGTTGTTATAGCGCGGAGATCATAATAGATTTTTGCAACTCAAACTTAGTTGATTGGCACCAAAGTGAGACTTTAAAACTTTCCAAACTACGTTTGAATGCTTTAGTTAAAAAGTCGTGGGGCTTCCCCTCAGGCTAATATTGGTGCTGTTTAGCACAATGCTATATTGATTGCGGCCTTACGGCCGAGATAAATCAAAGTTGTGGGTCTTCAACCCACACCCGACCAAGAGGGGATCAACAGCAATTCCCTCTTGGATCTCCCTTGCCGCCCCTAGCGAAGTTACATGCATTAGAGACTGGCCTTGGTCTTATGGATAAATTGCTATCGCTTCCGATGGTACATCCTGTACCCCGAAAGCTAGCCGGA
>NZ_BJBV01000030.1:0-49669 GCF_036245925.1 Shewanella sp. M-Br | reverse complement strand
TAGATTTATCTGAGTTGTACACTAATCACGATATATGGTTATCCGCCGCATCGGAAACTCGAATCCCGCATTGATCAAGGCACTGCGTACTCGCTCACGGGCTTCTTTTACCGAAGCTTCGGGTAAGCCTACAAGATTAAATGCTGGTAAGCCGTTGCTGAGATGTACTTCAACTGTGACTTGTGGAGCTTCGACCCCACAACTGGCTCGGGTATTGACACAGGCTATCGCCATAAACAAATCCTTTTGTTGTTCATTTCGCGCAGAATTTGAGTGTAGCAGTAATTAATGGGAGGGGTTTCCTATCGCCTAGGTCGTTGCCCTTCTCATTAGCAAGCCGTTGACTCCGGCTTTGCTAATCGTGTGATAGGTTTGGCAATTTACCTTATTTGAAGATGGCAAATAGTTGATAGAAATGATAAAAAGCAAACATTGGAGTCGTGAGGTAAATATGGATATGTTGTTAGCAGAAAATTCCCCCATTCGTCAGCAGCTGCTCGAGCAAAAGCTGGTGCAGTTTAAAGACCCGCATCTTGCCCATACGTTATCTACGTTTATTCGCAGTAGTGTCGATCTCTATCCCAGTGCAATCGAAGACTATGCCCAGTTAGGTAACAGCCGACTGGGTGGATTGCCTGATTTGCCTGTCGGCATGGATTATCCGGTGACTTTGGTCGGAAGGGAGGAGATGCTGGATGCTTACGCTGAGGAATTCGACCACACTCGCGAGTATATCGAGGAGCATTACTGTTGGTCGCAAGATTCGGATTGGGACGAGGCTGCGCAAGCCTTCCGTGTGCCTATGCAATTTATCGCACAGCTCAACTGCAGCGACCTGAAGGCGTTTCAATCTTATTTGCCTCGAGAAGGGCGATTGTTGTTCTTTTTGGAGCGCTGGCGATTCTCGGAAATGCTTCGCGGCCATGTCTATTATGTCGCTGAGGATCAACAACTGAACTCTGGAAAAGCGATTGCCGAACCTAAGTTCGACGATGCGGTATGTGCAAACTATGAGTATGAAGAGGCTTATCAACTTCAGGGAATTGCCAGCATTAAGATGATAGCCCCTGACATGATTAATAGTGACAACCCGCATTTAGTAAAGTTAGCCAAGGCACGTTTACAAGCGCTACCAGAACCGCAACAAGCTATGGTGCTGGAGGCCCTAGCGGTTGTGGATGACGAATTGGCATCTGAGTGGCAAGATCAGCTCTACTTCTTTGACCTGATGAAAATGAATAAGCAGGGGTTAATTCCCGGGCAGATTTTCACTCAAGCGCAGTGGGCGGCACTACCTGAATGGCAGTCATCCAACCTGCAGGAATTGCTCGTTCCCGAGCAGCCGCTGCCCTATTTCGATGGGATAGCCAGCATTAATGGCCATGGTGGTAGCCGCTATAAAGCACCCGAACTCCGCGCCGCAGCTGAATTAGGCGGCAATGCCGAAGATTATCTAGTACTGTTCAAAGTCGTCTACAGTGAGCATTCTATGCAGTTGAATTTTATTATCCACCAAGCGGATTTAGCGCTAGGCAAATTCGATCGCATTTACTGCATTTATGATTATTAGCGTATTGAAAGGTTGGCTACTGCCAACCTTTTTGTTTGGCGATGCGGGCTACACAGCAATAGGAGTACATCGAGACGATTGAAGGTGTATGTTGCGACCGATTAAAAGAAGAGTCACAAGCACAATTTAGTGCCTTTGAATGAATATGAGTTATAAATGATTGATTCTAGGAGAAATGATTACGACTGAATAGA
Source organism: Shewanella sp. M-Br (assembly GCF_036245925.1). Taxonomy (NCBI): domain Bacteria; kingdom Pseudomonadati; phylum Pseudomonadota; class Gammaproteobacteria; order Alteromonadales; family Shewanellaceae; genus Shewanella; species Shewanella sp. M-Br. The sequence continues at coordinate 47,905 of NZ_BJBV01000030.1, read as the reverse complement.
TTGAGCACTTGATGATTATATTTAATTATTTCAATCAGTTAATAGAGATTAGTCAACCTATGCCATTATATGAGGGCATCGTTGCACAGTCTCAGTTGGTTGACCCTCCACTGAAAATCATGGTACCCCTCACGACCTTGATTCAACTTGACCGCCAGGCTGCATTAACGTCTGAGTTCTAACTTGTATTCCTTTTAAGTCCCCGTCATTTTCTCCGTGGTTAGGTCGCAAGACTGACCATAAGGCCGCCACTTACATTCTGCTACTGAGCCACTCGAACTCCTTATACAGACAGGGTGTCGGAATAAATAGTCAGCATATAAAGTATACTTTGTATCATTTTGTGGTTTAATCGAAACATCTGCTGCCGATTTTAGCAACATTTTGGGCGGCGATGCGGTAACAAGGTTGTGAATCGATAATAATAAAGTGACCTCTTGTGAAGGATGACATTTGAGGGAACATGGTCGAGGAGAACTTGCCTATGCGTTCGTGGATGTTAGCGTGTGTGTTTATCTGTACTGCGGGTTTTGGTGGGGCAGCATGGGCAAAACTCGATGTGGTTTTCTTTAATCCTGGGGCTGTCGATGACAGTTTTTGGGGAGATGTCGACCAATTGATGTTGGCGGCATCGACGACACTCGATATTAAACTCGATATCATTCATTCCGATCGCAATCACTTCAAGATGATCACTCAACTCGATGAGTTGTTAGCTTCTGCAAAAGCGTTACCTAATTACGTTATTCTGGTTAATGAAAAACAATCCGCGATAAAAATGCTGCAGGCGCTTTATCCTCACCCTGTCTATGTGCAATTGATTTTAAATGATATTTCCCCTGGTGAGCGTGATGCCTTGCTGCAAGATCCCCATTGGCAAGAATATCTGTTACCCGCCATTATTCCCGATAATTACGCTATTGGTTCGGCGACCGCTAAGGCCTTAATGGATGACTTAGAGGGAAAGGCGGCTAAAGTTCTGTTGATTTCGGGCGATAAATCGACGCCTGCTTCAGTGCTACGTACCCAAGGTGCCAGTGATTATTTCTTTATGCAGGCCAATGCTACTCTGACTCAAACGGTTTATGGCCAGTGGAGCGACGCTGTGGCTTATGGTCAAGCGTTAACCCTGCTGAATCGTTATCCCGATCTGAATGTGATTTGGACCGCCAGTGATCGTATGGCGATTGGGGTGCTTAAAGCATTGAAGGAAAAAGGCTTAGTCTCAGGTAAGGATGTATTTGTCAGTACGATCAATACGTCACCTGAGATTTTACAGCTTTGTCGCCAGCACTCTGTGAGTGTTATTGGTGGCGGGCATTTTTTGGTTGGCGCTTTAGGTTTGGTCGAATTGCAATATTATCAGCAGCATAAAAAATATCTCCCCTATGACAATGTTGCCTTGTTCGGTATTTTGCAACCCGATTCGGCATTTTATCAAATGTTAGTTGCTCGAGATTGGCCACAGATTTTCCAGTCTCAGATTTTGAATAAGTTGCCCCTCAAGGCGTAATAACAGGTGTACATGAAGCATCGTAATCATTCTATTAGCCACAAGATGACGCTGATTATTATTGGGGTGAGCTCGTTTTTTGCTGTGTTAACTATGCTGGTACAGTTGATTTGGAACTATCAGGATAGTATCGATAATGCGACTTCGGATATCCGCGAGTATTCAGAATCTATTTTGCCAAGCGTGGCTAAGTCACTGTGGGACGTCGACCGTAGCTTGTTATCGGATTTGCTCTCTGGACTGGGGATGATGCCATTAGTGTCGAGTGTACATTTAGACAGTATCGATGGCGTCACTATGCATCTGGGTAAACCTTTGTTAACCGATGACGAGTCGCAAACTCTATTTCACTATCCTGTGACCTATCAAGAGCAGTCGATAGCGACTTTGACCGTAGGGTTAGATACCAATCGGCTTTACTACGAGCTGTGGCGGCAGTTGATTTTTATCGTGCTTGGTAATGGGTTAAAGACCCTATTGATGATTTATTTGATTTTGACCTTAGTGCGACTCATGGTGACAGATAGATTGTCGGCACTGGAAGATTTCACTAATAAAATCAATCTTAACTCGTTAAAAAAGTTATCTGTGCCCGAGACGGTAACCGCAAGACCCGATGAAATAGCCCATGTGGCATTCTCACTTAAAGGTATGTATCAAAGGATACGTAATGATTTAGCCATCAATAAACGTCAGCAACGTGCACTGCAACAACAGCAGCATTTATTGTCTGACTTAGTCAAAGAACGAACTAAAGAATTAGATTGGCAGTCGCAGTCGAATCAATTGTTGGCCGAGATTTCGTTGCAATTTTTGAGCATAGATACCTGCAATGTGGATAAAACCTTAACTGAGGTATGCCACAAAATAGGTCAGTTATTTGATGTTGAAAGGGTGAGTCTTCTCGAATTCCATCAGCAGCATGCCTATTACCGCAGCTTTTGGACCAGTGACTTACACGCAAATAAGGTCCAAGTGATTTCGGTAGATAATATTGCTCAACTGGCTAAAAAATTCGAGACGGAATCGACCTTAGTGATTGAGGATCTTGAGGCGTTAAAGGCTTTTTCACCACAGGAATATGAGGTAATGAAATCCGTGGGGATATGTTCGATTGCCGCCTTTGCGATTAAAAATGCTGGGGAGTTATTGGGATTGCTCTCGCTGTCGACTGTGTCGCGGCCATTAAATTGGAACGCCCAGAAAAAGAATATGTTGACCCAATTCGCCTCCGCATTGAACGAGTTACTGCTACGCGAACAGAAAGAGCGTCAGATGATAGTGCTACAACAAGCGCTGGTTGCCGCGAATAGCCAATTAAAGGTGATGGCTGAAACCGATGAGTTAACTGGCTTAGCTAATAGACGACCCTTTACCGAAAGATTAGCTACTGTGCTACAAGCTAACACTCCAGCGGGATTGTTAATGTTGGATATCGATTATTTCAAATCCTACAACGACACTTATGGTCATCTTGAAGGCGATACAGTGCTCAAGCGGGTGGCAGATGCCTTAGCACAGTGCGATATCCTGCCGAACAATGCTCTATTGGCTCGCATTGGTGGTGAAGAGTTTGCTTTGGTCGTCGAGCAGGTCACGCCAGCACAGTTAACGGCTATTGCTACGCAACTGTGTTATCTCGTTGAGCAACTCAATATTCCCCATCAAGTATCTCCCTTGGCTGTGGTGACGATCAGTATTGGCAGCGTGTTTTTGCCATTAGATAAGATCTCGGGATTTAAGATGGCAGACGTATTACGCCGCGCCGATGTTTGCCTCTATCGCGCTAAGGATAAAGGTCGCAATAGAGTCGAGGTTGAAGTGATTTAATGGGAGCCGGTTGAAGGTGATGTTACTCTTTCGCCAAGATATCCCAACGCGTTGCTGGATTGGCTACTGAGCTTCAAGAGTCTAGGCTCTATGCTGCAAAATTGGAGACATATTAGGTTTGCATCACTACGCCACAGACGCCCTCAATCATGCTAACTAATTGATAACATTTATATGAAACATAGCGGTAGATAAGTCGCTAAGATAAAAATTACTCAAGGTGAGGTAATATTAGGCGGCAGATGAGATATAATCTGTCGCCTATTGTCGATTTAGCGATGCACTCTGAGTGACATCCATGCTGCCATTCTGGACGTATTTTACGTAACGCAACTAAGCAAAGCCACGACTGCATAGTCAATTCTATTGGCTTAAATGTACGTTCTAGCAGCTCAATATCAAAGCCACCGCGCTCGGATGTCTAATGCCATCGAGTCGAGTAAAATAATTAAATGCTGTATATTCAGTCGCTTCGACATAAAACATTACTTAAATGATGCAAGTGCATTAGCGCTATGCGTGTGCTGCGAGAGCGGAGTCACGCATAACTCGTGAATTTGCAGATATACTGAGTGCACCCTAATGATTGTCATCTAAGCGCTCATTCATCTCAGGGGTGAAAGTGGTCAATACAATCTTGTTGTGCAGCGACCAGACAAAGCAAACTTTGCTCAAATACAATGAATTCAACTGACTCGCGAGCAATAAGGCGCGGGTTGGTCCTAGTTAGTCCAGTGTTAAATGAAAGGTGTTACATGAGTCTCTTTGATAACGTGATGATTATATTGTGTCTAATCGGCGCGAGTTGTTTTTTCTCTATGTCAGAAATTGCACTTGCCGCTTCACGTAAAATTCGTTTACGTCAGTTAGCCGATGAGGGCGATGCACGAGCAGAAAAAGTGCTGCAGTTACAAGCCGTTCCCGGTAGCTTTTTTACGGTAGTACAAATTGGTCTTAATGCCGTTGCCATCATGGGCGGTATTGTGGGTGAGTCGGCATTTCGGCCTTACTTCTATCAGTTGCTTTCCCCTTTAGTTGCCGAGCCTTGGCTGAGCCAATTGAGCTTTGTTTTATCCTTCATAACGGTAACCAGCGCCTTTATTTTAGTCGCCGATTTAATGCCAAAACGCATTGCCATGGCGATGCCTGAGCCTGTCGCTTTAGCTGTTGTCGGGCCTATGTCTTTCTGTATTGTGCTATTACGCCCATTAGTATGGTTTTTCAATGGCATGGCGAGTGGTATCTTTAAACTGCTGCAGATCCCAACTGTGCGTAACGATGCTATCACCTCCGACGACATTTATGCCGTCATGAATGCCGGTGCCGAAGCTGGGGTGCTAGATCGCGGTGAGCAACAGATGATGGAAAATGTGTTTGAAATGCAAACCGTTTCTGTGACTTCGGCCATGACGGCCCGTGAAAGCTTAGTGTACTTTTTACTGCAAGACAGTGAAGAAGATATCAAGCGTAAAATTTCTGAAGATCCCCATACTAAGTTCCTCGTCTGCGATGGTCAGTTGGATATGATCAAAGGCTTCGTGGATGCGAAAGAATTGCTGATACGTGTGATTAACGGTGAGAATATCATCTTAAAAGGCAGTAACTTAATCCATACTTCGCTGATCATTCCCGATACGCTGAGCCTGTCAGAAGCGATGGAATACTTTAAAAATAGTCGCGCCGATTTTGCCGTGGTCATGAACGAATACGCCTTAGTGGTGGGGATTGTGACTACTAACGATCTACAGCGCGCCGTAATGGGGGCTTGGTCATTGCACGAGAGCGAAGAGCAGATCATCGCCCGCGATAGTAACTCTTGGTTAGTCGACGGTGTGACGCCTATTACCGACGTAATGCGCGCCTTTGGTATTGAGGAGTTTCCGCATAATCAGAACTACGAAACCATTGCTGGTTTTATGATGTATATGCTGCGTAAAATCCCTAAGCGTACGGATTTCGTGAACTATGCGGGCTATAAATTTGAGGTGGTCGATATCGATTCGTACAAGGTCGATCAGCTATTGGTGACTCGTATCGATCCTATTGATAAGCTCAACTCGCCGGATGTGTAATCCTGTCATCTTGTGTTGATTGCCTTGCGATAGAAATCCTGTGGCAATAGTTCGTTAGCACCAATTTGATAGCAACTGTTTGATAGTGAAGCGGTTCTCTTTAGCTAAGTTTTTAGTTTTTTGAGAGCCGTTTTAGCTTTATATCTCGTTGAAACTCTTCACTCGCACTTTTATTTTGTATTACTTTCCCCGTTTAAATCACATCCAAAAACGCATTAACGATGGGATCATCAAGTCGTTTCACTTTGCAGCAGCAACCTAGCTCGAACGGTGGAATCGCCACTGGCGACGAGAGTAGCTGAATGCGATCTCGCACTGGACTGTTATTGATCACCACTTCGGGGCTCATGCTCACGCCACAACCTAACGCTACCATAGAGGCGATCGCTTCTTGGCCCGAAACTTGGGCGTAAATATTAGGGCTGATGCCCATTTGTTTGAACCAGTTATCGGCGCGGCGCCGTCCTGGGCCGTGATCTGGGATGATAAAGGGCACGCTCGACCAATCTATAGGCGTTTGACTCACTTGTTGCTGTACTGCACAGCGGATCGTCGGTGCGATAATCGACAGCGGCACATCGTCGATTTTGGCAAAGTGTAAGCTGCTGGGAAACGGATCGGGCAGGGCGGCGATGGCGATATCGGCGCGATTCTGCTGCACTTCTGCTAGCGCGTTGGCTGCATCTCCCGTGGTTAAAGCAATCTCGACGAAGGGATGCTCTTGGCGGAATAGATCCAATAAACCCGGTAAATGACTGTAGGCGGCAGTGACCGAGCAATACAGATTTAACCGACCGCGCAGCACGTCCTGCTTGAGATCGATACTGTGCTTGAGTGTGCTCCAATGGTTCAAAGTCTGCTCGGCGAATCGCTTAAACTCGTGTCCCGCGTGGGTTAAGGTCACGCTGCGATTATCTCGCTCTAACAGCTTAGCGTTCACTTCTTCTTCTAATCTTTGCAGGGCTCGGCTTAAGGTCGATGGGCTCACATGCATCTGCTCCGCGGTCTTGGCGAAGTGCAAACTGTCACATAAGTGCAGGTACAATTTGAGGGTACGAATATCCATAACTTATCCTGTTTAGCCTGAGCTTGAGTGCTGCATATTGCCGCCGATGTTGCTGCCAGTGTTACTGAGCGTTATTGTGGTTGACGTTGCGCATAATGCAATATGAAGTTCCGAATATATCATTTTAAGCAATGATAAGCATGGGTTATAGTGATTTCAATCACAACCAAGTCGTAACATTATGTTAGTTTGGTTGCGTCCAAAATTTCTGACTTATAGGTGGTATATCAGATGGCTAACTATTTTAACTCTCTGAATTTACGTCAACAATTAGCACAGCTTGGCCAATGTCGTTTCATGGATCGTTCTGAGTTTAGCGACGGCTGTAACTACATCAAAGATTGGAATATTGTTATTTTAGGCTGTGGTGCTCAAGGTCTTAACCAAGGCTTGAACATGCGTGATTCGGGTCTGAATATCTCTTTTGCCCTGCGTCCTGAAGCGATTGAACAGAAACGTGCCTCATGGCAAAAAGCAACCGATAACGGTTTCCGTGTCGGTACCTTTGAAGAATTAATCCCTGCGGCGGATCTGGTCCTTAACCTGACGCCGGACAAACAGCATTCAAACGTGGTTAACGCGGTCATGCCATTGATGAAGCAAGGTTCTACCTTGTCTTACTCACACGGCTTCAACATAGTTGAAGAGGGCATGCAAGTTCGTCCCGATATCACTGTGGTGATGGTTGCGCCTAAGTGCCCTGGCACTGAAGTGCGTGAAGAATACAAACGTGGTTTTGGTGTGCCTACCCTTATCGCGGTTCACCCAGAAAACGATCCAAACGGTGACGGTTTAGACATTGCTAAAGCCTATGCTAGCGCAACGGGTGGAGACAGAGCCGGTGTTTTACTGTCGTCTTTCATCGCAGAAGTGAAGTCGGATCTGATGGGCGAGCAGACCATTCTGTGCGGTATGTTGCAGACGGGTGCCATCTTAGGTTACGAGAAAATGATCGCCGATGGCGTTGAGCCAGGCTACGCGGCCAAGCTTATCCAGCAAGGTTGGGAAACGGTCACTGAAGCGCTGAAACACGGCGGCATCACTAACATGATGGACCGTTTATCTAATCCTGCCAAGATTAAAGCATTTGAAATTGCAGAAGATTTAAAAGAAATTCTGCAACCATTATTTGAAAAGCACATGGATGACATCATCAGCGGTGAATTCTCACGCACTATGATGGAAGATTGGGCGAACGATGATGCGAACTTGCTGCGTTGGAGAGCGGAAACTGGCGAAACAGGTTTCGAAAATGCGCCCGTATCGAGTGAGCATATCGACGAACAAACCTATTTCGACAAAGGTATTTTCCTTGTCGCTATGATCAAAGCGGGTGTGGAACTGGCGTTCGATACCATGGTGTCTGCGGGTATTGTGGAAGAGTCGGCTTATTACGAATCACTGCACGAAACCCCACTTATCGCTAACACGATTGCTCGTAAGCGTTTGTACGAAATGAACGTAGTGATTTCAGACACCGCCGAATACGGTTGCTATCTGTTCAATCACGCCGCCGTACCTATGCTGCGCGACTATGTTAATGCCATGTCATCTGAGTATTTAGGTGCTGGCCTGAAAGACAGCGCAACCGGTGTCGACAACCTAACGCTCATCGCTGTTAACGAAGCGATTCGTGAAACGGCAGTGGAATATGTTGGTGCTGAGCTTCGCGGTTACATGACAGATATGAAGAGCATTGTTGAGGCTTAATTGATTGTTAGTTAAGCCCAGCATTGGGGGAGAGGGCTGAGACTCAAAGGACTTGGGTCTCAGCTCAGTTCCCAAGCAAGCTCAAGATAGTGAAACGCGCATCTTGAGCTTGTTTAGTTATAAATCAGTTTAGTGAGAAACAAATTTTTTCCTGTTCAGTGGGTTGTCGAGCGGGCAAAAACGACACAGTTAGTGAGTCTATTGTTCAGTAGGTGAATCGCGCCGACTGAGGCTCAACAGTTAACGTTTTACTTTGTTGTTTTGCATTGTCTCGGCAGGGAAGCTGAATTTTTTTTGACAAAAGATATTTTTTATTGTGTTTGGCCGTTGCTTTATGGTAAAGCTAATAGCTCGCGCTAGGGCAAAGTCCAAAGCGATACTAACTTTCATTCAATACCCAAATTTTAGAAACACCGATTAGGAATCCATATTGATGTTTAGCCAAGCTGCCAAGCTCATTCTCGTGATTATTACCGTCGTGATTATTAAATCACAGCGGGGGCGGCGCATGGCAAACTGATAGACCTAAAAGGTTAAAAGTTTCGAAAGAACCCCCCGCTCCGAAAGGACCGGGGGGTTCTTCGTTTCAGGGCCTAGAGCAAGGTTCTAAGCTTCGAAAGAGTAAAAAATTAGCGTCGATTTTCGGCAATTCAGGACTAACGTAGCGAGAGATAATATGGAACCAGGGCAGATGATCAGAGGCGCAGACGCGGTAATCAAAGTGTTAGCAGCACATGGAGTCACCACAGTGTTTGGTTATCCAGGTGGTGCCATTATGCCAATATACGATGCCCTCTATGGAAGCCCTGTTGAACATCTGCTCAGCCGTCACGAACAAGGCGCCGCCTTTGCCGCCGTAGGATACGCAAGAGCTAGCGGTAAAACCGGCGTGTGCTTTGCGACATCAGGCCCTGGCGCGACTAACCTTATCACCTCACTTGCCGATGCGTTGCTAGATTCAGTGCCTATCGTGGCTATCACAGGCCAAGTCTCCACCGCCGTTATCGGCACTGATGCGTTTCAAGAAATCGATGTACTGGGCATGTCACTGAGCTGCACTAAGCACAGCTTTATGGTGACAAACATCAACGACCTGATCCCAACCTTGTATCAAGCTTTTGAGATCGCCGCATCCGGCCGCCCTGGCCCTGTGTTGGTCGATATCCCGAAGGATATCCAACTTGCTCACCTTGAATACCGTACGCCTTTGCTGGCCGTCATGAACGAACCACAAGCCGAGATGAGTGATATCGAGGCCGCCCGTGCGCTGTTGGCTGAGGCTAAACAGCCTATGTTGTATGTCGGCGGTGGTGTAGGCATGGCGGGCGCGGTCGATCAACTGCGTGAGTTTATCAAAATAACGGGTATACCTTCGGTCGCGACCTTGAAAGGGCTTGGCAGTATCGCCCACGGCACGCCCGGTTACTTAGGCATGTTAGGCATGCATGGTGGCAAGGCGGCTAACTTAGCGGTACAGGATTGTGATTTGCTGATCGTGGTGGGCGCCCGTTTCGACGACAGAGTCACCGGCCGTTTAGCGAGCTTTGCCGACAAGGCCAAAGTGATCCATTTAGACATAGACGCCGCTGAGCTGGGCAAGTTACGTATGCCAGAGGTGGCAATCGCCGGTGACTTACGCCAAATCCTCCCCGCCTTAGCCATGTCGATGAACATCACGCCTTGGCAGGCCGAGGTGGAGCATTTATCCCGTAAGCATCAATGGGATTATCAACACCCCGGCAGTTTGATTTACGCCCCTGCGCTGCTGCGCCGTTTAGCCAATAAGTTACCCGAGGACAATGTTGTTTGTTGCGATGTGGGCCAGCACCAAATGTGGGTGGCCCAGCATATGTGGTTCCGCCGTCCAGAGGATCACCTGTCCAGCGCGGGCTTAGGCACTATGGGCTTTGGCTTACCCGCCGCGATTGGTGCGCAAGTGGCCCGTCCCGATGCGACTGTGGTGACTGTCTCTGGCGATGGTTCTTTTATGATGAATGTGCAGGAGCTGACCACCATCAAACGCCGTAAGCTACCAGTGAAAATCGTGCTGGTTGATAACCAAAAGCTTGGCATGGTGAAGCAGTGGCAACAGCTATTTTTTGAAGAGCGCTACAGTGAAACGGATTTATCCGATAACCCTGATTTTGTCTTATTGGCCTCCGCTTTTGATATTCCCGGCCGCACGATTTTTTCTTCCGACGAAGTGGAAGAAGCCTTAACCGAAATGTTAGCGGCTAAGGGCCCGTATTTGTTACACGTTGCAATCGACGATGCTTTTAACGTTTGGCCACTGGTGCCCCCCGGCGCATCAAACAGCGATATGATGGACGAAATGGAGAAACAAACATGATCCACTCTCTGGAATTAACGGTTCAACAACGCCCCGAAGTGCTTGAGCGTGTTTTGCGCGTGACTCGCCATCGTGGTTTTACGATTACCCAAATGCAGATGCGTATGAATGACGACGCTAGCCTGTCGCTGGATATGGAGGTCGATAGCGAACGTGCCATCGAACTGTTAAGTAATCAGCTGAATAAACTGATTGATGTGACCCAGTGTAAGGTATTGTTACCGCTGAGCTTGCAACAAACGGCTAATGCTTAAGCATTAGACATGTGAATTAAGAATACGATTTTCGATTTGAGATAAAGGATACAGTCAATGCCAAAGTTACGATCAGCTACCAGTACCGAAGGCCGCAATATGGCGGGTGCACGTGCGTTATGGCGCGCCACAGGGGTGAAAGATAATGATTTTGGTAAGCCAATTATCGCTATTGCTAACTCCTTTACTCAGTTTGTACCGGGTCATGTGCACTTAAAAGACATGGGCTCACTGGTGGCGAGCGTCATCGAAGAAGCGGGCGGTATCGCTAAAGAATTCAACACAATTGCCGTCGATGACGGTATCGCCATGGGCCACGGCGGCATGCTTTACAGTCTGCCATCGCGTGAACTTATCGCCGACAGTGTGGAATACATGGTTAACGCCCACTGCGCCGATGCGTTAGTGTGTATCTCCAACTGCGACAAGATCACTCCCGGTATGTTGATGGCGGCGCTGCGCCTCAATATTCCCGTCGTGTTTGTCTCTGGCGGACCGATGGAAGCGGGTAAAACTAAGCTGTCGGATAAACTCATCAAGCTCGATTTAGTCGATGCTATGGTGGCAGGTGCCGACTCGAACGTGAGCGATGAAGACAGTGCTAAAATCGAGCGTAGCGCGTGCCCAACCTGCGGTTCTTGCTCGGGCATGTTTACCGCCAACTCAATGAACTGTTTAACCGAAGCGCTAGGATTATCGCTGCCGGGTAACGGCTCTATGTTGGCAACCCACGCCGATCGCCGCGAGCTGTTTTTGGAAGCGGGGCGCCGCGTGATGGCGCTGGCAAAACGTTATTATCATCAAGATGATGAATCGGCATTACCACGTAATATCGCGAATTTCAAAGCCTTTGAAAATGCCATGACCTTAGATATCGCCATGGGCGGTTCATCTAATACCGTATTGCATTTATTGGCCGCCGCGCAGGAAGCCGATGTTGATTTTACCATGGCGGATATTGACCGTATGTCGCGCCTTGTGCCGCACCTTTGTAAGGTTGCGCCATCGACGCCTAAATACCATATGGAAGACGTGCACCGTGCGGGTGGGGTGATGGGGATTTTAGGTGAGCTAGACAGAGCCGGATTGCTGCATACCGATGTGTTCCATGTGGCGGCCGATGAAGGTGGCAATTTGAAGTCTGTATTGGCGAAATACGATGTGATGCAGACGGAAGATGAAAAAGTAAAACATTTCTTTATGGCGGGACCTGCGGGGATTCCGACCACTAAAGCCTTTAGCCAAGATTGTCGCTGGCCGTCACTGGATAATGACAGACAAGAAGGCTGTATCCGTAGCCGTGAGTTTGCCTTTAGCCAAGAGGGCGGGCTTGCCGTATTGTCGGGCAACGTGGCCGAAAACGGCTGTATCGTTAAAACTGCGGGCGTAGATGAATCTAATCTGACCTTCATCGGCTCGGCGCGCGTTTATGAAAGCCAAGATGATGCAGTGGCGGGCATTTTAGGCGGTGAAGTGGTGTCGGGCGACGTGGTTGTTATCCGTTACGAAGGCCCGAAAGGCGGCCCGGGTATGCAAGAAATGTTGTACCCAACCAGTTACTTAAAATCACGCGGGCTAGGCAAGGCCTGCGCGCTGATCACCGACGGTCGTTTCTCCGGTGGCACTTCAGGTTTATCGATTGGCCACGTCTCACCCGAAGCGGCAGCTGGCGGCACTATCGCCTTGATTGAAAATGGCGATCGCATCGAAATTGATATACCCAAGCGCAGCATCAAGCTGGCGTTAAGCGATGCTGAACTCAATGCTCGCCGCGAAAAAATGCACAGTCTTGGCCCAATGGCGTGGAAACCTATTGGTCGCCAGCGTTATGTGTCACTCGCGCTTAAGGCCTACGCCATGCTCGCCACCAGTGCCGACAAGGGCGCGGTGCGCGATCGCAGTAAACTGGAGGACTAATTATGTTTACTGCATCTATGTTGCCACTTGCATCGCAAACTCAGGCGGATTTAGCCCATTTTCAGTTGGCACAAAGCTATCTGCAAAAAATCCTGTTGTCATCTGTGTATGACATAGCGAAAGTGACGCCGCTTTCCAGCATGAACAAGTTATCGGCGCGTTTAGGTTGTCAGGTATTTTTGAAGCGCGAAGATATGCAGCCAGTGCATTCATTCAAGTTACGCGGTGCCTATAACCGTATCGCCCAGCTGACGAAAGAAGAATGCCAGCGCGGCGTGGTGTGTGCTTCGGCAGGCAATCATGCTCAGGGTGTGGCGATGTCGGCGGCGAGTCGCGGTGTGGATGCTGTGATTGTGATGCCCGAGACGACGCCCGATATTAAAGTCGATGCGGTGCGCCGTTTAGGTGGCAACGTGGTATTGCACGGCCAAGCCTTCGATCAAGCCAATGGTTTTGCGATGGCGATGGCCAAAGAAGAGGGCCGAGTCTATATCGCGCCTTTCGACGATGAAGCTGTGATCGCAGGCCAAGGCACTATCGCCCAAGAGATGTTGCAGCAGCAGCGCGATCTTGAAGTGGTATTTGTGCCCGTGGGCGGTGGCGGTTTAATCGCGGGTATCGCAGCCTATTACAAGGCGGTGATGCCGCAGGTGAAAATTGTCGGCGTCGAGCCAGAAGATGCCGCTTGTTTAAAGGCGGCGATGGAAGCGGGCGAGCCGGTGACGCTGGCGCAAGTCGGTTTATTTGCCGATGGCGTGGCGGTTAAACGTATCGGCACTGAGCCGTTTCGAGTCGCGAAACTTTATGTCGATGAAGTAGTGACTGTCACTTCGGATGAAATCTGCGCTGCGGTGAAAGATATCTTCGAAGACACCCGTGCGATCGCCGAACCCGCAGGGGCCTTGTCCTTAGCTGGGCTTAAAAAATATATCAGCGCTAATGCCAATGGTGATTGCGGCAATGGTGAAAAGGTCGCGGCGATTTTAAGTGGCGCGAATGTGAATTTTCACAGTCTGCGTTATGTGTCGGAGCGCTGCGAACTCGGCGAGCAGAAAGAAGCTGTACTGGCGGTAAAAGTCCCTGAGCGTCCGGGAAGTTTCTTAACATTCTGTGAGTTGCTTGATAAGCGGGTGATGACAGAGTTTAACTATCGTTTCAGCAGTCGTGATCTTGCCGTGGTGTTTGCAGGCATTCGCTTAAGCCGAGGCCAAGGTGAGCTAGAACAAATAATTGCCACCTTAGAGGCTAATGGTTTTGAAGTGCAGGATTTATCCGGTGATGAAACCGCGAAATTGCATGTGCGTTATATGGTCGGTGGTCATCCACCAGAGCCTTTAGAGGAGCGTTTGTTTAGCTTTGAGTTTCCTGAACATCCCGGTGCGCTGCTGAAGTTTTTAACTACCTTGCAGAGTAAATGGAACATTAGTCTGTTCCATTATCGTAACCACGGCGCGGCCTTTGGCCGAGTGCTGGCGGGATTTGAAGTACCCGCGAGTGATGCCTTGCCGTTCCAACAGTTTTTAACTGAGTTGGGTTTTGTCTATCAAGAGGAAACTCAAAGTCCTGCCTATCAGCTGTTTTTAAATGCGGGTAACGGCAACAAGGCGTTACAACCTTAGCGCACCATGCGCGTGATAGTTATGTTAGTCATAACTAAGGCTAAAGGAGGAGCGCACAGGCGCTCCTTTTTGTGGTAGTTTTGTAGACTTAATACTCTAGCCGCCGATTAATACGTCACAGTTAAGTCGCTTACTTAATCCGCTGACGATTGGCTAACGAATAATAACTAGACTTCGACCTACACCTACACGCATTAAGGAGACATGATGTTACCAGCACCGCGTTTTACCGCTTTTAATCCTCCTCGCCGTATTTTAATGGGCCCTGGCCCGTCGGATGTTTATCCCGAAGTGCTTGCGGCGCAGTCCAGACCTACGGTTGGCCACTTAGATCCGCTGTTTGTGGGCATGATGGATGAGCTTAAGAGTCTGATCCAATACGCCTTCCAAACTAAAAACGAAATGACCATGGCGGTATCAGCGCCGGGCAGTGCGGGCATGGAAACCTGTTTCGTTAACTTAGTCGAGCCGGGTGAGAAGGTGATTGTCTGTCGTAACGGTGTGTTTAGTGAGCGTATGCGCCAAAACGTCGAGCGTATGGGCGCCATTGCCGTGCTGGTGGACAATGAGTGGGGCACACCTGTTGATCCTGCAGCGGTTGAAGCGGCACTGAAAGCCAATCCCGATGCCAAGTTTTTAGCTTTTGTGCACGCCGAAACCTCAACTGGCGCGCTGTCCGATGCTAAGACCTTGTGCGCATTAGCCAAAACCTATGGTTGCTTGAGTATAGTTGATGCGGTTACTTCCCTTGGCGGCGTCGAATTAAGAGTCGATGAATGGGGCATAGATGCCATTTATTCCGGCAGTCAAAAGTGCCTTTCCTGTGTACCGGGTTTATCGCCCGTGTCTTTCTCGCCTGCAGCCGTCGAAAAACTCAAGAATCGCAAGACCCCAGTGCAAAGTTGGTTCCTCGATCAAAGCTTAGTGATGGCCTATTGGACCAGCGCGGGCGGCAAACGTAGTTACCATCACACTGCGCCAGTGAATACGCTTTATGCACTTCATGAATCGCTGCGTATGTTGGCGGCCGAAGGCTTAGAGAATGCGTGGCAACGCCATCACGAGATGCACTTAGTGCTGCGTGCTGGGCTGGAAAAGTTAGGGCTAAATTTTGTGGTGGCCGAAGATTCGCGCTTGCCACAACTCAATGCCATTTATATCCCCGAAGGCGTTGATGATGCCGCTGTGCGGACTCGTTTGCTTAAAGATTATAACCTCGAAATTGGCGCCGGCCTTGGCGCCCTTGCGGGCAAAGCATGGCGCATCGGCCTTATGGGCTTCGGTGCTCGCCGCGAGAATGTCGCCTTATGCCTCAAGGCATTAGAAGAAGTGTTGAACTAATATGCCAAGATTACGCTTTGCCCTTTGCGGCCTAATGATCGCTTTGCTCAGTGCCTGTTCTGTGAACAATACCAGCAATGCGTCCTGCGATTTTGTGCGCGGAACCAACAATAATCAAAGTATGCGTGAGGCGAGCGGCCACGATACTGGCAGCGCCGATGAGCGACAAAAAGATGTCGGTATCGGCTTCTTGAATGTCATCTTCGGCGGCATCAGTCGAGCACTTTCTTCCGATAAGTCATCGGATGGAAAGTGTTTGTAACTTAGTTAGTTTTAGTGGTTTTGATTAAACGAAAATCCCCGAAATGCGGGGATTTTTTAATTTTGTTAATAAAGTCGCTTTTGGCAGCAGGTAATATTGATTTAGCACTGTCATTCCAGTGACTCGCCGACTTTAGTTTAAAAAATAAGTTGACCCTATCGGCCCTACGGCGGTATCTGCTGTATATGGCTAGATTTATAACAAGCATAGAATGTCGCGAACACATGGATGTGAATGAGCGACCATGCCGCCAATGGTCACTTCCACGACAGTGCTTAATCCCGTTAAACCCTTGGTATACCTGATAGTCTGTTATTTATAATTATGCATTCCGAGAATTTAATACCAAGAATTTAATAATGGTGGTTCGTTAAGCTTTTTTGACTTGCGAGGAAATATTATTGCTGGCAACAGAGTAAAACGATGTTTAAAATAAATTCAAGTTTGCGCTAATGCTTTCTTAGGGACATTAAACTTTAACCTATTACAGGGTAGTTATTTTGAGTACAAATCTACAGCCATTTTTTATTGTCCAATCAGATCCTGATGGTAAGGGAATACCGTATTTTATGGATAAACATTGGACTCCTGAGCTACCTGACTATGAGTTTTATGACTCACCACCATGTGAGGGTGATTTTTTAACTGCTTATTCTCTTAAAGCAAAAACATATCAACTGAATGGTGATTATTTGGTTGATGAAAATTTAGTTTCTAATGAAATGTTATACTTGTGTGAAAAATTAAATGTTAAGTGTATTCGTATTCCTGTCGATATTAACCTGCATCGAGGAGTTCGGCCGCAGAAAAAGTATTTTTTATTTTTTCCACTAAGTTATTTATCTATCTTAGATAAGAATGAGTCCATTTATACTATTTCGATTGACTTAGATTCTGGGAAATTGAACACGCAAGAGGAACGTGGGTTAAAGAAGACATATTATGAGTCTATAGATAAATTTAAAATAAAGAATAATATTCGTGAACATTTATTCTTTTGTAACGAGATAGCGGCTTCTGTATGTTCTATTCAGTTTAAAAATGAGTACGAAGCTCTTGGTTTAACGGGTGTGAGTTTTAAGGAGATAAATGATAATTATCAGTATTCTGCATGGAGCTGAGTGCATCATAAAATGAAAATATTGAAGCTAAGTACAAGGAGTGAATAATGGACTGGATTGAGTTAGAAGAAAAATGCTTTGAAATTACATACGATACAATCAAGATGTTATTGTTAGAAAATAAAGATGAGGCATTCTATGCGGTATCTCTTTACACTGACAGTAGTGCCATGTCAGCATCATTAAGTGCTAGCTCTGAGGGTAAGCTTAAAAGCATTCTCGCTGCTGAAGAAGATCAAAGCATAGAGTGTGAAAATTACTATAGATGGGCAGTATCTGAGTGGTTTTATGACGGATATAATGCGGGAGCCTTCTCCAAAATAAGTAAGATGCTTCGAGAGGACTCATCTCGAGAAATAAACTTTGCAAAGTTTAAAAATAAACTAATTCAGACATTATCAAACGTACTGGTCAGAATAAAAAGAGAACTGCCTATTGAGCTAAATTCGACAGTGTGTTTTGTTTCAATTACTGACGACGATGAGTCTGAGGAAATAGAAAACTCTTCTGCAAAATTAATAAACGATGCACCACTTTCAATGGCATTTATTTTAAGGTTTGACTAATTAATCGTACAGATTTATCTATAAAAATAGAAACATAATCATCTTTTTTAAAAAGATGAAAAAATAGGACAAACGCATATTTTCTTCATGGCGATTATTCTAAATCTTGATTCAAAAGATATGACTGCTGAGATGGTTATCCCTATCTGGGGATTGGACTTCGGTTTGGGTCGTTCTGGCTATCAGAATGTACGGTAGTTTATGGGATTAAGCACTGGCATGTAAGTGACCGTTGGCGGCCTGGACGCTCTTTCACGTCCTGTGTTCGCGGCATTCGCACTTCCGTGTGCAGCAGATGACGCCGTCGAGCCCGCATGGATGACTTATTTTTAAACCAAAGTTGGCGCGTCACTGGAATGACAGTGCTAATCGCAACTCACTAAATATACACAGGACAATCAGCCTTCGCTTTTTGCTAATTGACATATAATGTCATCCCGCTATTATGGCAGCACCTCAGATTACACGAACAAGATCCTATAAATGAAAAAGTTATTTATTATGCTGGCGATGATTTTTGCGGTTAGCTTAGTTACTAGCCCAGTCGTTGAAGCGAAAAAATTCGGCGGTAGTAAATCTATCGGCAAAAGCCATCAAACGGCTCCGGCTCAACCAGCGGCGACCAACACACCGACTACGGCGCCAGCGGGAGCACCGGGCAAAAAAGGTATGATGGGCGGCATGTTAGGCGGTTTATTAGCAGGTGGCTTATTGGCTGCGCTGTTTATGGGCGGTGGTTTTGAAAATATTCAAATCATGGATATTTTGATTATCGGTTTGCTGGCATTCGTGCTATTCAAAATCGTCCGTACTGTGATGGCCTCAAAAGCGGGTGCGCAGCCAAGACCAGCCTATGCGGGTGCTGGCCAACCCAATCCGAATATGCAGCGTCAACAGACTGAACAAACAGGTTTTGCCACCAATGCAAACAGCGGCACCAATGGTTTTGGCCAAGCGACAAGCGCAGTTCCTTTTGATTTGCCAGCCGGTTTTGATTTACCCGGCTTTTTGGAAGGTGCTCGTAGTCACTACAAAACCTTGCAATTGGCGTGGAATGAAAACGACTTAAGCAAAATCCAAGAGTATGTTTCTATTGATCTTTACAATGAACTCAGCAACCAACGTCGCGAGTTAGTTGGCGATCAGCACACAGAAGTGATGTTTTTGGATGCAGAACTTGTCCGCGCCACACACAATGCAAATCTTGCGGAAGTGAGTGTTAAATTTAGCGGCCGCTATCGCGATACCGTTGAAGGCGTAGAAGAGGACATTAAGGAAATCTGGCATTTAGAGCGTAACGTAACACAAGCCAATTCACCTTGGTTAATTGTGGGTATCGAACAGTAATCAGCTCAGTGTTTAAAGCAGCCTTAATCTCTTAAGGCTGCTGTTTACATCCCCTTTCGTTTCAATCCAGCCTTCCCTAACAGTTCAATGTCATCGATAGATTGAAAAAATCCGGCTGTCATCGCATTCACTATTGGCGGCAGCAAGACTTTGCTGATTATTTGAAAATAGTTAATTAGTGCATCAATTGCTAAATAAAAAATCCCCGCCATTAGCGTGTATTTTGTTATTTGTTCAAAGGGTTATACAAATTGTCTGATGGCTATGGCGATAATCAGCACTGGGCAAACATACTTTACATACCTTGGCCAAATGCGCCAAAAAAGTCCTGTGCTATCGACACCTTTTTGCCCACTAATTGCCTTGAGCAGCTGGGTTTGGCGCCAAATCCAACCTAAGTAAACCGCAATACCGAGGGCGACCAGCGGCTGGGCGATTTGGGTGGTCAGCATTATAGTGAAACTAAATAGCGTCTCAAAAAATACCGCCAGTAATAAGGATAATGAGGTCAACAATAGGCCGATGATCAAGGTGGCGCGTTGACGGCTGAGTCCGAACTTTTGCATCACATAACTCGTCGGCACTTCGGCGATGGATATGGCCGAGGTTAAACCCGCGATGATCAGCAGAACAAAGAAAATCACGCTGATGATAAGGTTAGCTGTGTCACCTAAGGTGGAAAATAACGCGGGTAAGACAGTAAACACCAATGCATCCGAATCGAGTAACTTGCCCTCAGCATTAAAAATCTGCACGCCATTGTGCTGGGCCACATACATGGCTGGGATAATCAAGAAGGCGGCGAGAAAGGCGATGCCGCTGTCGGTAAAGGCAACCCAGACGCTCAGTTTAGCAATATTCTCTTTTTGGCTCAGATAACTGCCGTACACCATCATGGCACCTGTGCCTATGGTAAGGGAGAAGAAGGTTTGTCCGAGCGCGCTGATCAAGGTATCTGGCGCCAGCGCCTTGGTAAAGTTAGGTGTGAGTAGCGCGCTTATCCCTTCGCTCGCACCATTTAGGGTGAAGATATACGCCACGCCCGCGATCAGCATGATCAGTAATAACGGCATTAAGCGTTTCGACCATTTTTCTATGCCTTCTTGCACGCCTTGCAGTAATACCAGAAAAACCAGCGTGCTGAAGATCAGTGTAAACACCAGATTACGTGACAGCGAAAAATCCACTAGCCAAGCGGCGGTATCATTCGAGCCAAAGGCAGTGGCGATAGGCACGATGGCAAAGCTGACAAACCAGCCGGAGAGAATGCTGTAGAAGGTATAAATCAATCCCGCTGTCACTATGGAAAGCAAACCTATGGTCTTGCCTAAACCGCGGGTGAGCGAGTTGAAGCCGAGTTTGCCCATGGCATCGGCGGGGTTAGTTTGCCCGTGGCGGCCTATCATGAGTTCAGCCATCAGCATGGGAATGCCTAGGATGAAAATCAGCACTAGGTACACAAGTAGAAAGGCGCCGCCACCATGGGTGGCCGCTTGGGTGGGGAATCCCCAAATATTACCGACGCCAACGGCGCTACCTGCGGCCGCCATGATAAAACCTAAGCGTGAGCTGAAGTGGTTAGTTGAACTTGTATTGGCCGATTGCATTGTGCCTCCCGTAAAAAGAAGGCGTATCTTAGGCGGATAAATTAGGATTTCAACGCAATTTTAGTGCGTTAATTTGGTGTTAATTGGCAATAATTTATCGGTTTTTGGCTATAAGTTAATGTTGTGTGCTGCCTATCTGTTTTGTGCGAGATTTTATTGCTATCAGGTGCGGCGGATGGTCGAGATTTGGCGAATCATTGCGATGATAAAAATTCATTGAATTGTGATCTTATGGTCAAAAAATACCGTATGGCAGATGTCTAACCGCTATTTTGTGCTATGACTGTTACTTGTGCCGATGTCTTGTTTGTGGTGTTTGCTGTGACTGTTGAGTGTTGGCTTATGCTTGAATGTTGACGTGCCCTAAGGGAATGGCCGTGTGGTCCTTAACCTTTTTGAGGACAAAGCTGGAATGCACCCCTGCGATATGCACGTTGGTCGTGAGTTTATCTAACAGGAAAGTGCGAAAGTGCGTCATATCTTGTACTAGCACTTTAAGTTGGTAGTCGGCCTCTGAGCCAGTGATCAGCGCGCATTCTTGGACTTCTTCGTAGGCGAGTGCATTGGTTTCAAATTGATTGAGAATCGCCGGCGTATGTTTCTCCATTCGAACATGGATATACGCGGTCAAATGCAGGTTGAACTTATCCGCCGACAGACGCGTTGCATAATCGGCAATATAACCCGCTTCTTCTAAGGCTTTAACACGGCGCGAGCAAGGAGATGGCGATAGTCCGACTTTATTGGCCAGTTCGAGATTCGATAATCTGCCGTGGGTTTGCAGTAAGCGCAGAATTGTTAAATCGAGTTGATCGAGTTTGTAGGGGTGAGTGTCTGTCATCGAAAGCTTAGGGTTAACTGAGTCAGCCCCTAGTTTGCCAGTCTTAGCGGACTTTGCCAAAAATCTTGATCAAATGAGACATTTTAAGGTTGTGACAGTGATAACGGATAGAGATTTTGGGAGTCGCGCGGTTTGGAACTCCCGTTATTTACCGCTATTGTTATGATACTAATAAGAGTGAGACACTGTATGCGTTTGATTTTGTTGCTAATCTGCTTATTCATATTACCGACTTATGCATTTTCTGCATCGTTAACCATTGGTAGCGCTCTAAATCGACCGCCTTATATTATCGAAGATGCTGAATCAGGGCTTGAGATCGATATTATTAAGGCCGCGTTTAAGGAAATGGGGCAGCCAGTCAACTTCAAATTCTACTCTCGTAAACGCCAAGTTTTATATTTCAATAAAGATCGATTAGATGCTGTAATGACGATGAACCCTGCAAATGGCGTTGATGGTTATTGGTCCAATGATTATGTTGAATATACCAATGTGGCGATCAGTTTGGCCGAGCAACATCTTGAAATAACACGTATTGTGGATCTTAAAAAGTACAGTGTCGCCGCTTTTGAAAATGCTCGCTTCTTACTTGGCCCTGAGTTTAATGCCGTAGCGCAACAGACTATTTATCGTGAAGTCGATAGCCAATTAAGCCAGAACCGTATGTTGTACTTAGGTCGCATTAATACTGTGATTGCCGATCGTTATATATTCGCTCAACTGAATAAGTTCGTTGAGGATGATGTTGATACCCAGCAAGCATTAAGCTACCACTTTATTTTCCCCCCAACATCCTATCGAATGGTGTTCCACAACTCAGTGGCGCGGGATACTTTCAATCAAGGGCTCACTAGAATTAAGGCCAATGGGATTTATCAGGCCCTAGTGGCAAAATACTTAGGCAGTGCTTAGCAATGCCTAAGTATTTAACTTCATAGTGTTTGAAGCTGTCGTATTCGAGTCGACAGCCAAATCGAGACGCTGAATTCACAGTGTTAGCGCTCAGATCCTTTAGCAAACGCATGGGAGAGTGGACGCAACTTACTGACAAAGAACACGCTACATCCGCTGATGATGGCGGCTAAAAAGGTTGAAAACAGCACATCCTGAGGCCAATGCATGCCAAGCAGCATACGGCTTAATCCCATCAAAAATCCCCAGCTCCATAACGCCATGACTAAGCTAGGTAATCCAGCAAGTAGCAAATAGTAGCTGGCGGTAAGCACTAGCGTTACAGCAAAAATGGTATGTCCCGAAGGAAAAGAATAGCCGATTTCATCTTCCCAATGCTGATGGATCCGTGAGTCGAGTTTCAAGGCGGGTTCTGCAGCGATCAAGCCATCGAGTGCATTGGCAATTGTCTTTGAACGTGACTGTTTATCCAATTGATAAAAGGCATCGAGTGAAAGCGGTTCATGCTTAGGCAGTGCTTGTTCTGCTAGAAAAACGAGATTAGGTCTGGGTTCTTTAAAATAGGATTTGAGGGTGTGGCTTAAGCCTAAACTGATAACTTGGCTGAGGCTGATGGCAAAAAATAAACTTATAAAGAGTGGTTTAGGCATATGACGATAGGCGATCGCCAATACAAACAAGACTGTTGCGACGCCATAGGGCGCAGTGCCAGTCATGGTAATCCAATATAAGGTTTTGGCTAAGGTAGAGTGCAGATCGATCAGTGGAAACAGCTGATTCTGTGTCAGTAATAGTAAGCCCGGAATGGTTGCCAACAGTATCCAAGCTAAACCTAAACGGCGTAAAAGATAGACGCTATGGGTCAAAATATAAGCCTCTTCATAAAACGCCATAGGCTACAACGCGGCAATGGTTTTGCCAATAAAAAAATCCCGACAGCAAAAGATGGCGCTGTCGGGGGTCTTCAAGGGTGGAGCGGTAGGGCGCTATTGCGCCGTGTTCTTAGGGTGATGCCTAGTCACGAACATCAAAATTAACAGTACGACTAACAGTAAACCTGAACCCATCAATAGGGCGTAATCTTCCAGTTGCAGTATTGAGTACAGCACTGCATATAAACTCACCAGCATAATGCCCACTAACGCACCGCGCTTAATACTTGCTGTGGCACTCCCTACATAAGCCGATACCGACAGCACGGGAATACAAGCGGCAATTAAATAGGCATGCAAGAAGGCTAGATGCTCAGATAGCGAGAGTAGTAGCAAATAGAACAAGGCCATGGCGCTGCCGACTAACACATATTGAATCGTGCTGAGGCTGGTTTTTTGTCCGATTTCGAAGATAAACAACATGATAAAAGTCAGCACGATAAACAGTAGGCCGTATTTTACCGAGCGATCAATCTTGCCGTAGTGAGTCACTGGTTCGAATAAAATCGCATTGGCCGACACTTCAGTGAGAGTCGATTGATTACTCTTAATAAACTCTTGTGGATAGTTACGGGTTAAGTGGCTGATATTCCAACTTGCAGTAAAGCCTTGCGCGTTGATGTCCCGTTCAGCGGGTAATAATCCCTTAAAGCTTGGATGCGGCCAGTCGGCGCGAATATTGATTAGCGTTTGCTCGCCTAGTGGCAATGCGCTGATAGACTGAGAGCCGCGTAGTGTCATGGCAAAATCCACACTAAAATCACTCGCTTCGCTGACTTGGATCTTTTGATTAAAGCCTTTTTCTAAACCGCCAGTGGTTAACCCCGTGCCCGACATCAGTGATCCAGAGAGTAATGTCGATTCACCGGTGATTTCAATTTTTTCTACTTTATCAATTGCTTGATTCGATGACACCCCAAAGACTAACCGGGCATTTTTGTTATCGAAGGCGATAAGGTTAGGAATATCATAACGGTTAAGGCTGAAGTCGGCCTGACCTTGTAGAGCTGCGTTATACACCAGCGATTGATAAATGCCACGGGTGCGAAAATCATGTTTTAGGTCTAAGTCGAGGGTGAGCTTTTTCGGTAGGATCACTAGCTCATCTTGATAGGTACGCTTCACTTCATGGCGAGTTTTACCGTCGTTACTGACTTCTTCTTGCAACACAAAATAGCTGTAAGGGATCACTAGCGCAGGACCTGAGAGGGTTTGCTGCTCACCCCATGAACGGCCGATTTCATCGACAACGCTGTGGTAAAGGGCTTGGCGATCAGAAGTCATATCCATAATGATCCCCAGCGGGATCAACGCGAGGATTGAGAGTATGCCAATGGTTAAGGCTTTTAATAAGGTGGTGTTTTTTAATGCAGTTCCCTTTGCGGTGGCTGCTGCCCACGGTTCTTGTGCTGACATATCGATTCCTTGACTTCGATTAAATTTTTTGAGGAGTGCGCGCACCACTAAATAGGCTGCGCTACCAAATAAGGCCAAACTAAGTAGGGTGAGTACCCAGAAAATAATGCTGAACATTGAATTTCATTCCCTATGAAATACGACCGAGACTTATCCGCTAAGATTGTGCAGAGTTAACTCGGTATCACGGCGGGTATTAAAACAGATTTTCTTACAAAAGTTGTGGGCAAGTTGCTGATCAATAGTGGCAAAATTATGGCAATTACCGCTAAACCCATACTCATTATGCAAGTTTATAAATCTGATAGTGGGGTGTCTTTGCCAAATTTGGGGTGTTTTTTCTCGTAGTCATTTTCTTTTTTAATATGCTTGAGCAGTGCTTCGAAGCTTTGTTTAAAGACGTCAAGTTCTGCGGAATAGACTACGGCATGGTGGGAAAACCAGTGGTGTTTTTCTCGATCACGGTTACTGTAATCAGGCCAAATACGTAGCTCATACTCATCACCCATGACGACAATGACATAGGCAATGGCGCCATTGCTAAAGATGATACATTGGGGCAGGTACACCAGCTCTTCGCCTTTAAATAACTCATACTCTATCGCTTCGGTGCGCCAACTCACTATCGGTAGCGGCGCCTTGATAGAGCAACCAATCGACTGATGCTGATTAAACAGTACGGCGTTAATGTCATCCATTGAAAAGGGCTGGTGATCGCCATTTTTAGCAGCAAGTGAATACAAGATATTCATCAAAAATGGCAGCTTAGTGCCATTACCCGTTTTGCGGCCGCAGAGTTGTGCTTGGCGATAGTAGATATTCATCATCAATCCTTAATGAAGAGCCTATGCCAGATAGGCTCTATTTCGAGTCGTGAAACTAACGGGCAGGTAAACCGATAGCCGTTAAGGTATAAATGGCTTATGTTATCCGAAGATACTGCCTAGTGAGTAGACTTGTGCGTACATTTCACAAACCTACTCGTTGAATAGTGTGATAAATGCTTTTATTTTCAGTTTGTTATGTTTTTTTTGCTCTGGTTTGGTATTTGCTTGTCGTTGAATTTGGAGAATCGATGTCTAATCCCTTTTCACCCCGCGAGTGGCTGCAATTAAATATGCAGCAGCAAGGATTATTGCAACCATATACCTCTGTCACCGAGGCAATTTCACGTCTCAGTTATGTACAAATTGACTCTATCAACGTGGTTGAGCGAGCGCATCATCATGTGCTGCATAGTCGTATGCCAGAATATCAGCCAAAGATGCTCGATATGGCTTTAGCCAAAGGAGAGGTCTTCGAATATTGGTCCCATGCGGCAGCTTATTTACCGATTGCCGATTACCGTTTTAGTTTGCAGCGTAAACAGCAGCTGCAAAATGGCGGTAAGCATTGGTTTGAGCCCGACGATAAAATAATGCAGGAAGTGCGGGCGCGAATCCTTGCAGAAGGGCCACTCAAGGCCAGTGATTTTGAACACAGTGAAGCTAAAAACGGTGCCTGGTGGGATTGGAAACCCGCGAAAAAAGCCCTAGAGCAGCTCTTTATGCGTGGTGAGTTGATGGTGGTGCGGCGGGAGAAATTTCAAAAGGTTTACGATCTTACCGCGCGAGTGTTGCCACAAGATGTAAATGCCAAAGCACCGACAGATAGTGAATTTACCCGCTATCTAATTGATCGTTATCTTGATGCCCACGCCTTCGGTACTGCGGCGCAAATGGCTTATTTACGCAAAGGTATGAAATCAGCTGTAGCCCAAGAATTGGCAGAGTTGTTAGCTCACGGGTTATTAGCATGTTTTAAGGCTGCGGGCCAAAGCTACTTTTATCGCCCTTCATTACAGCTAAATGCACCATTACCTCATAAAGTGTGGCTGCTTAATCCCTTCGATAATTTATTGATCCAACGGCAAAGGTTAAAGCAATGGTTTGATTTTGATTATCAAATCGAAGTCTATGTCCCAGCCGAAAAGCGTCAGTATGGTTATTATTCTTTAGCAATTCTGTGGCGCGACACTTTTGTTGGCCGCGTGGATGTTAAAGCCGATCGTCAAGCTAACCTATTGCTATTACAGCAATTGATTTTAGAAGAGGGCGTGATGGTGAATGGCTTAGATGAGGATTTCTGTGCGGCCTTTGATATCGCAGTCAGTGAATATGCTCGTTTCAATGGTTGTGACCGCTGGAAGTTAGTTAAGGCTAACCATAAAGGCCTTAAGCAAAAGTATGCTCGCCAACAAAAGCTTTAATTATTTGTCTCTTTAGTTGGAGCATCCATAAAGCGAAAGCAGCCATACAGTAAGATTAGATACAGCAGTGGCAACGCAGCAATGACTAAAGATGAAGAAGTCGCAGTGCTATCGCTCGTAATGCGATAACAGGGGATATACACGGCGGGATAAACTAGGCTTCCCCATAGAAAACACTGATTCATCAATCGATAGATAAAAGCGGGTTTAATGCTTGATTGACTGGCCAGTCCCATCAAACTGGCGAGAAGCACACCAGGATAAATGAGTAGCGGCAGGCCACCAAGCAACAATAATCCCCAAAGAAGATAGTCCTGATAGTGTGTGCTGATTGTGACTTCCATTGTAGCTTCATTCCTTGATTGTTCGACGCTAAAGCATTAATTCTGTTTATGCTCTGGTTGCAGCGGTGGCTTTACTGCCAGCCCTTGCTGCATCTTAAGCCAAAAGCTTTGCTGACATAGATTGCTAAAGGATTTTTGCTGCGGTGAAATCGCAATATGAGCTGTTACAACCCGATAGCTGAGCCAATAATCTTCACAAACCATGTCTGACTCATAAGCTTGTTTATCTTGCTCGCTTAGCTTGCTAATCACAACCCCGTTATCGAAGTGATAAAGCGTTATTGACTCACAAATCTCCACATTATCATCGTGATAGGTTTGCTGCTCGTTTGATTGGCTTACCACGTAGACAGGGCTTGGATAGCCTTCAATAGCAAGGATATAGCTGGCGAGTTGTTGCATTATTTCCCCAAGTGACTCAATGCTTGAAGTGTTAAAAACAAAAAGCACAGCTGCGCTATCGCTAACTGTGCTCTTTCAAACATGCATGATAAGTTAGCCCGCTGCGTTGAGCTTTTTTTCTAACTCATTGACTTGAGCTTGTAGGGCTTCTAATTTTTCGCGGGTTTTCAGTAGTACATGTTGCTGCACATCAAATTCTTCACGGGAAACCATATCCAACTTGAGCAATTGATTTTGCAGTACTTGCTTACTGCGCTCTTCAAATTCACCGGCAAATTGCTTTAGACCGCTGGGCAAACTTTCGCTCAATTGTTTCGCCATTTCTTCGATTTTCTTTGGATTGATCATAATCTTGTCCGCCTCTTTACTGAATAGCTCGATTGTAACTCAGTACGTTAGCTTTCAAAAGTAAAGCAGACGCGTGAACACTTTAGTTGGCTGTTGTTGGGGTTTATATCACGGAGAGGCTTATCTACAGAGTTGAGTTCTGCTCAACCTAAGCGGGGATTTGTTAGCCTTAAAACTGTCGATTCTGCTATGATCCCATCCCTTTCTGTCGACTTGTTTGGATATTGCGCAAAGATGAAACTCAATCCCGCCCAAAACGATGCTGTTCATTATGTTTCAGGCCCTTGCCTAGTCTTGGCGGGTGCGGGTAGTGGTAAAACGCGCGTCATTATCAATAAAATCGCTTACTTGGTCGAAAAATGTGGCTATAAGGCGCGTAATATCGCGGCGGTGACCTTCACAAACAAGGCTGCCCGCGAGATGAAAGAGCGGGTCGCTCAGTCGATGGGCCGCAAGGAAGCCAGAGGTCTGTGGATTTCGACCTTCCATACTTTAGGGCTTGAGATCATTAAACGCGAGCATAAGGTCTTAGGCTTAAAACCGGGTTTTTCGCTGTTTGATGATCAAGATACCTTGGCACTGCTCAAAGAGTTAACCCAAGACGAGTTGGATGAAGATAAAGATTTACTCAAAGCGCTTGCCAGTACGATTTCAAACTGGAAGGGTGGCTTAATTATTCCCGAGCATGCACGCAAAATCGCTAAAGATGAGCAACAGCACTTATTTGCTATGTTGTATCAGCGTTATGCTCAACATATGAAAGCCTATAACGCTTTAGATTTTGACGATTTGATTCTGATGCCAACTTTATTGTTACGCCACCATGAAGAAGTGCGTACGCGCTGGCAAACCAAGATCCAATATTTGCTGGTGGACGAATATCAAGATACTAATACCAGCCAATATGAAATGGTCAAGCTGTTAGTGGGTGATCGGGCACGCTTTACTGTGGTGGGGGACGACGATCAGTCTATCTATTCATGGCGCGGTGCTAAGCCACAAAACCTCGTGTTATTGGGTAAAGATTTTCCGCAGCTTAAGCTGATTAAATTGGAGCAGAACTACCGTTCTAGCCAGCGGATCCTACGGGCTGCGAACATTCTTATTGCTAATAATCCCCATGTTTATGATAAAGCCCTGTTTAGCGAGCTTGCCTATGGTGAGCCGTTGCGGGTGCTGTTTGCCGCCAATGAGGAGCAAGAGGCTGAACGTGTTGTTGCCGAAATTGTGCGGCACAAGTTTGTTGGCCGTACTCAGTTTGGCGATTATGCGATTTTGTATCGGGGTAACCATCAATCACGGTTACTCGAACGCGCACTGATGACGAACCGTATTCCTTATAAATTGAGTGGTGGTACGTCATTTTTTGCTCGTGCTGAAATTAAAGACATCATGGGCTATCTAAAGCTCGTGGTGAATCCCGATGACGATAATGCTTTCCTGCGCATCGTGAATTTGCCTAAACGTGGCATAGGCCCATCAACCTTAGAGCGCTTAGGTAATTTTGCCAACGAGAAGCATATTTCTATGTTTGCGGCGATTTTTGAGCCTGAACTGAATCATCATTTACCGCCTGCGGCTATGTCATCTTTATATCAATTTGGTCGTTTTATCGTGGAGACTGGGGATCATGCTGAACGTGGTGAACCCGTCGAGGCGGTGAAGCATTTGATCCGTAAGATCAATTATGAAGATTACTTATACGAAACCAGCACCAGTGCCAAGGCCGCTGAAATGCGGATGAAGAATATCTCAGAGCTTTACCGTTGGGTGACTGAGATGCTCGCGGGTGATGAGTTAGATGAAGCTATGACCTTGCCAGAGGTGGTGACTCGATTGACGCTCAGGGACATGATGGAGCGCAATAGTGAGGATGAAGGCGGCGATCAGGTGCAGTTGATGACCTTGCATGCTTCTAAGGGCTTAGAGTTTCCCTTCGTGTTTATGGTTGGAGTAGAAGAGCGTATCTTGCCCCATCAAACCAGCATAGACGAAGATAATGTCGATGAGGAGCGTCGGTTGGCATATGTGGGTATCACTCGAGCTCAACGAGAGCTTTGGTTCACCCTCTGCCGCGAAAGGCGCCAATTTGGTGAAACCATGCGTTGTGAACCAAGCCGTTTCTTACTTGAGTTACCTCAAGATGATGTGGTGTGGGAAAATCGTAAGCCACAACAAACGGAACAGGAGCGGATGCAAACGGGGCGGGCAAATATTTCTAGCTTAAGAGACATGTTTAAAAAATAGCGAGCGGTTTCGCTTACTATTCTTTTAAATCAGCTACTTATTTTTTACTAGGCATATTCGAGCTGAGCACAGATCTGTGGTTGGGTTTCACATAAGGTAAAAGTGTCGGCTAAAGCAGCCCCCTGGCCCAGCTGATAACCCAGTTCATTGAAGATACGTTTTTGTTCAGGGTTATCAATGCCATCGACAAAGGTTTGAAGCTCTAAGGTTGATGCCGTTTTTTGATAGGCAGACATTAACTTAAGCTGTTGCTCGCCTTGTATTTGTTTGGTGAGGTTGGCATCGAGTTTTAAGCCTTTTATCGGCAGAAACAATAAGCTATTTAATGCACTATAGCCGCTACCGTACTGGCTGATACCGAGTTTTACCCCGAGCTTCTGCAACAATTCAAAGCCATTGATATGATTTTCAGTTTCCTGCACTAGGGCTTTTTCATTGAAGAATAACCACAAATGGCTCAGGTTTAACTGGGTTTGCTTGAGAGTGTTTTTCAAACTGCGCAGTACATGCTTATGCTTGAGATGTTGGCTCGAAAGCATGACATGTAATTCAACAGATTCATCATATTGCTTGAGGAGTTGGGGATAGCTGCTATCTATGATGTTGATCGTATATTTATCGAGCTCAACGGTAAGGTGTGACTGTTCAGCAAGCGTGCTAAGTTGTTCCTGCTGTAAGAGCCCACGCTGCGGATGTTGCCAGAACAGGCGGCTTTCTAATGCATGCACTTGACCTGTTTTAAAATTGACTACTGGTAAGTAACTAAGCTGTATTTCAGCATGGTGTAATGCATGTCTAAATTCAGTTTCTAACTCGACATCCTGCATGGCCTGATGTTGGGCGTTATCATCAAAAATAACATAGCAGCCTTTACCATTGGCTTTCGCCTGATACATGGCAGTATCTGCATTACGTAACATAGATTCACTGGTATCAATTCTGTGTTTGCCACTGATGGTGATACCGATACTGGCTCCAGAACTAAATTCCATTGTGCCAAGTCGATAGGGCTGGGATATTTTTTGGATCACTCTTTCTGATATATCTTTTGCGTCGTTGATGTTGTTAATGCTATCGAGCAGTATCACAAACTCATCGCCACCGAGTCGCGCTAAGGTGTCGTTATCACGTATGCAGGACTTGAGGCGGCTTGCCGTCTCAATTAAGAATTTATCGCCCTCTAGGTGTCCCATAGTGTCGTTAATCTGTTTGAAGCGGTCGAGGTCGATAAACAGCAGGGCAAACTGTTCTAAGCTATGGCGACGAACATGTTTGATCGCTTGAGATAGACGCTCCATAAACATAGCGCGATTAGGCAGGCCTGTAAGTGCATCATGTTTGGCATCGTGAACTAGCTTGGCTTCCATACTACGGCGTTGTTGAATTTCTTTCTCAAGACTTTTATTCAGTTCGGCTAACGCTTTGGTACGATCAATAACCTTTTCTTCTAGCTCTTCATAACTGCGTTGTAAGGACTCTGCGGACAGCTTTTTCTCGATAGCCGAGCCTATATGTTGTGATACAAATGTCAGTAATTCTAAGTCTTTAACTTGGTAATTCTGTGTCATGCTAAAACTGTAAATCGTTAACGCACCACGAACTTGATCATGGATAAAAAGCGGGATTCCGATCCACTGATGCATGGTTTGAGTATGATTTAACGCTGGCGCTTGGGAATACAGCTCACCAGAGGCAATTAATGCATTGATACTGCTTTGATCTAGCAATAGTGGGCGCTTATGTTTGAGCACATATTCGGTTAAGCCGTCTTGTAGCGGCCGAGTGCCTGGGTGCTTATTGGCTAATTGCGATACATAAAAAGGAAACGTGAGGTGGGTTTCTGTGTCGTCTAATAGGGCGATATAGCAGTTATTGGCCGGAATTAAATGTCGAATAACATTATGCAATTGGGCATAAAAGTCTGGGTTGTCTGCACTGGAACTTGCTAGCTCGGCGATTTCGAACAGTGATTTTTGTAAGCGTTCAGCTCTACGCCGTTCATAGACTTCTAGTTTTAACTTATCGTAGGCTTGGCTGAGTTCTTTTGTCCTTTGCTGGATAGCTTGCTCTAATTGTTCTTGATGTTTTAGCCGTTCCATTACCCCAGCAATATGGTGACAAATGAACGTCATTAACTCGAGTTCGATTTCACCATAACTGATATTAGTGTCATAGGTTTGCACCACTAACACACCCGTTACTATATCATCTTGTTTGATGGGCACGCCCAGCCACAGATGACAGGGAGAACCTAAATTAACAATTTCTCCAGCGGCAATCAGTTCATTGACTGTGTCATTGTTACACAACAACGCTTTCCCAGTTCTGAGTACGTAGCCTGTTAATCCTTGCTGTAATAATGTAGATAGTGATTGTTCAGGATAAAGCTCCGCTGGATGGGCATCTTTCTCATCAGCGAAAAAGGGGATGGCGAGTTCACCTGTGTGAGTATCCAGGGTTGAAATAAAAAAATTATCAGCGGGAATGAGCTGTTTTAGATGGCTATGTACGCCAACATAGAATTCTTCGAGTGAAGAAGCATGAGTCGCAATATTGGATATTTCGAGTAATGCGTTTTGAATGATCTCAGCATGCTTATATTTATGCGCTAATTGTTTTAAGCGAATAATTTTTTTGCGTAAGCGTTCAGTTTCACTCACACGCGGCTGGCCAGTTTCATCTTCATCCTTAAACATGATACTCACTAGTTAAATATATGTTTGCTTTTACCAAAGTCTATAATTAGCATGAAATACTGTAACATCCAAGTCATATTTTGGCTGCATTCCGCTTTAAAAGTCAGCTAATGTGATAAAACTTGAGCAGTCAGTAAAAAAAGTGCAAAACAGCTATAGACTCAAAGGGGATTTGACCCTAGTATATGCGGCGCTAACCAAGGCGAGCGCCCATAGCTCAGCTGGATAGAGCGCACCCCTCCGGAGGGTGAGGCCGAAGGTTCGAATCCTTTTGGGCGCACCACTTCCGAACAGAGTTGTGAGCTTTAAGGTTGGCAAAGTAAGTGAAAATCAGTGGTGATTGTAGCTCAGTTGGTAGAGTCCCGGATTGTGATTCCGGTTGTCGTGGGTTCGAGCCCCATCAGTCACCCCATTCATTTACTTTGATATAAAGATTTTCATTCTCGGTGATTAGCGCAGTCCGGTAGCGCATCTGGTTTGGGACCAGAGGGTCAGAGGTTCGAATCCTCTATCACCGACCAAATTCTTCGCGTGACTAGCGAGCTTAATGTAAGTTAAGTAAATAGTTAATGTTTTACGGTGATAAGCGCAGTCCTATAACGCATCCAGATGTTTTGGATGAAAGTGGACGAGAGGGTGAACCCTCTAAGCGTATGTAAATAATAGTGCAAAATTTACGGTGATTAGCGCAGTCCGGTAGCGCATCTGGTTTGGGACCAGAGGGTCAGAGGTTCGAATCCTCTATCACCGACCAAATAAGTAGAAAAGCCTCAGCATTCATTAATGAATACACTGAGGCTTTTTTGCATTGGCGAAATGGAACTACTCACTGACATTATCATGTTTGTTGTCGCTTGATAGCGCATCCTTAATGAGTATAGAAGTTGGCTACAGTTCTTATTTACACCTGGCAGATTTGCTGAACTGTATCGGCATAGTCACTCAACCGTAGAAAAACAAAAAGCTCCTTACGGAGCTTTTTGTTTGCAAAACCACTTCTTAATAATACGGCTTAGTCAAGATTCACTGGCGGGGCGATAAAGCCTTGATAGGCATCTGTTCTAAGCTCGTTAAAACGTTCTAGCTGAGCTTTTTCTTGAATACCCGTAACTATGACTTGAATGTCCAATCCTTTTGCTACGTTGATTAGGGCGCGGCACAATTCGCTATTGTGGTGTGTCTCATCATAGTAGGCGAAGGATTGATCCAGCTTCACATAGCTAGGTCTTAATTCCTGTAGATAAGACATAGAGCCAAACTGACGACCAAAGTGGTCAATACCAAACTTAGCACCGTTATCGCGAATGATGTTACATAAGTGCTGGCATGACTTAAGATCACTATAAACCCCAGCCTCAGGGATTTCGAAGCAGATGCGCTCAATAAATGTGGCATTTCGCAAAAATTGATTTAGCCACTCATGGAACTGAGGATCGTTAATACTTTGGTGTGTTAAGTTAATTGCGAGCGGTTCATAGCTCCGCTCGAGCAGTTTTTGCTCGTAGACAGTTTCAATTAAGCATTTATCGAGTAAGGCACCAAGTGATAATAACTCGATATACGGCATAAATTGCCCTGCATGGGCGAGTTGATCGCCAAGCTCTAATTGGCAATACAATTCCCGTTGCGCTATGCCATCACCATCGCAAAATTGGATGGGTTGCCATCTAAACTTAAACTTCTTATTGCTGATGGCATGGCTTAGGTTATCGCGCCATTGCTCGCGGGTGAATAATTGCTGCTCTGTGGTTTCAAACCAGTGGAAGGTTTTATTTTCTTGTAACGCTTTTTGAAGGGCATTGTCGGCTTGGGCCAAAATATCCGACACATTCATTTGCCCAATACGTTCCGCAATACCGATAGCAAAGTCTTCGTTGGGCTTACAACCTGCTTTTGACATTTCTTGATTGATGGTACGGATAAGTGTTTGTAAATATTTACTGATCTGATCGTGTTCAACATCGGTCACTAAAAATGCAAATTCATAAGCGGCAATACGCCCTATGACCGAAGGCGTTATTTCGTTTAATTGCTGTTGAAACTTTTCTGCGAGGATCCGTATGGTTTCATCTCGAACTTGATAGCCATATTTACTGTGCACTTCTTCGAGCCAGTCGAGTTTGGCGAGGAATAAAGCACCGCTGCTAGGTTCACTTAACCAACCATTTAAACGACTTACTACATATTGGCGGTTAGGCAGGCCTGACGCGGGATCGACAAGATTCTTCTTACGTAACGCGCCAACCTCTTCGTCAAGAGAATGGAACACTTGTTTCAATTGAGCTGACATGCTGTTAAATGCAGTTACTAAGTCTTTTAATTCGGTTGTTTTGGGTAGTGCCATGTCTGGACCAAATTGGCGTGCTGCGATACTTTTCGCGTGTTCAGACAGGGTGTGGAGAGGTTTCAATATCCATGTTAAGCCTACTCTTGCTGTAAAAATAGCAACGAGAAAAAGTAGTGAGAAGGCTATGATGGTATTGGACATGATTCGCCATAGTTCATGATAACCAAAACCAGGATGAGCAGTGATTTCAAGCTGTGCTAGCTGCAGCCAACCTGAGGTGATAGTGCTTTGTTTTTTGATGGTTTTAAACAGATCTAGATTGATAAACCATTGAGGGACATCTTCAATTTTTAAAGGATTATTCCACTCTTGTTGCTTACCATCGACCATCCAAGTCAATTTTACATTTTGATAGTAACCACCTTCAAAAATAACATTCACTAAGGTTTCTGCCGCTGCGGTATCGCCGGCTTCGAGTGCTGGGGTAAGCATTAGACCGAGTGAAGTGCTGGCATTGTTTAGATCGGACTCCATTTGCTTTGTTAAAAAGCTTTGAGTCTCAGTGAATTGCACATAGCCAAGGCTTGCAACTACAAGCAAGAACAGGCTAAAAAGCAGCGAATAAATCTGTCTAAACAGTGTCATTTTTGGTGCTACTCCAGTTTTAATTTTGGTTGCCTAAGACGGTCAACACCTAATCTATGGTTAAGATCGTTCCATTTTTCTAATCGTTTTGAGGACCCTGCCAGTACGCCTCGACCTTGCTCTTTATTGAGCCATAACTGTTTACCGTTAAAGCTATAAACAGGCAGTAGATCTTTTCTTTTTGTGGCGGGTTTTATTTCATGGTCAAGATTATCGAGCACTAAAGGAATTGATGATGGTGTTTCATAGTAAGCCAATACCATATGGTATTGATTAACCGTAGTGGCTTTAACCATAGTGATCCGCATCTTGTCCTCTTGAACACCAAGTTGGAGTAGGGTGAAGTATTTTGCGATCGAAAAGTCTTCACAATCACCGCCATTCACACCAATAAACTCCATCGGCGTTGCCCAATAATTCGAGTCTCCCCATAATTTACTGTCATCCACAAAACGGAATAAATTAAAAAAGTTATTCACCTTCAATAACTTTTCTTTTTCATCTAGCGTACTCGCTTCCGATAACACTTTGAACCAAGCCCTTGCTCGCATTCCAGCACGTTCGCCGTAATGTTTTTCTAGGGTTGAAGTTATCTTCACTTCATCAAGGTTTTGTGTGGGGGCCGCATATAGGCAACATATGCCTAGGGCTGACGCTATTAGGCTAAAGCGGCAGACTCGCAATAATGAATCTTTATAATCAAGTCTGCCGCTCATAACCTAATGTGTTAGTCCTTTATTTTGAGTTGTCATCGACCGAGTAAATTGTCCATTTCATGTCTGCTGCCGTATCATCACCAGTGACTTCTGCAACAACACGACGGTTACGAATTTCTGCTTCCGGCGTCTGTTCTAAAACAATTGGGCGGCTAGAACCATATCCAATAGCAGTTAATCGACTTCTATCAATACTAAAGCGTTCAGCCAGTACTGCGGTGACAGCATTTGCACGTTCTTGAGATAATACTGTATTTCGTTCATCGGTTCCTGTGCGACTCGTGTGACCTTCGATAGTCACTTTGGTCGTTGGATACTGGCGTAGAAAAATAGCCACCTCTTCAATTTGAGGATAGTACTCAGGCGCAATATAAGCAGAGTCATTCGGGAATAAAATATTTATTTCCTTTCGCTCGTTAATCGCTTTTATTTTGCCACAGCCATAGTTATCAATACCTGCTCCTTGGGCGGTGTCGTTGCAGCGTTCACGGGCTTCAATGACACCATCGCTATCTTTATCAGATAGATCATAGGTTTGAGTTGTGACCATTTCGTCAATATTAACCGTATCGCGCATCGAACAACCAGCTAAAAGAGTGACACTTAGAAAAAATGTGAGAGTTTTCATTTGTTAGCTCCTCCTTCATAATTGCGCTCTCCGCGCCACGCATCAGGTCTAGTGACTTTAAGTGAGTCTAATAATCGCCCTGTAGAATTGAGCACGCGATACTTAGCAATAACTTCATCATATTCAGCTTGTAAGTAGTCTTTACGTGCCTCGAAGAGCTCATTTTCGGTATCTAATAAGTCGAGTAGACTGCGTTGGCCTAAATTAAACTGTTGTGCATAGGCTGTTTGAGTATCCTTTGCGGCCACGACATGATCGCGAATATATTGTTTTTGCGGCGCTAGCATTTCAAATGCGTTCCAAGCTAGGTTTACCCCTTCAACAACTTCACGTTGGGCGCGTTGGCGGATTTCTTTCGCTTCACCTAACTTGTAAGCAGTTTCTTTTTCACGGGCAAGATCTTTACCCCCCGCAAATAAGTTGTATCTCACCCTCACCATGGCGACGAGATCGTTACTATGACCACCCACATCACTGCGGAAAGCACCAGCACCTGATATTCCATCTTCGCCGCTGATATCGTTATTCCAGTTACCATTCAGTTCTAAAGAAACCTGAGGATAGTAATTGGATTGTACTGAAGAGCGTTCATTTTCTGCGGCACTAATATCGTTTGCTGCAGATTTGAGTATAGGGTGATTCTCTTGCGCAACAATAATGCCAGAGCTAAGATCCTTTGGCAGCATGTCTGCATCTGGCACTGGTAATATTAAGTCTGCCGGTGCCGCCGCTACAATTTTGACGTACTGTGCTTTTGCATCAAGTAAATTGTTGCGAGCAGAAATAACGTTAGCATTAGCACGCGCCAAACGTCCCGAGATTTGGGATAGATCTGCGATTGAGCCTAAACCTGAGTCAGTACGTTGTTTAATCTGGTCATAAATTTCTTTATGGCTGTTAAGGTTTTTCTCGGCTAATTTTAACACTTCATCGGTGCGTAAATAGTTGAGATAGACTTTACTGACATCGAGTGCCATATCTTCAGCTGCAGCAAGCAGTGCCCATTGGTCTGCGCTAGCTTCAAAGCTATAACGATCAACTTCACTGCTGGTGTAGAAACCATCGAAAAGCATTTGTTTTATGCTAACACCAAACTCTCCGGGATTTAATTCAGCCACCCCTTTGCTATTGACTTCGCCGATATTGGGTCGTCTACGTGTCGATACGCTGTCGGTTTGTTCGTAACCGTAGCCACCATTGACATCAATAGTTGGCATATAGCCTGCTATCGCTTGATTAACTTGTTCTTCTCGCGCTTTAAAGCGGTTGAATGCCACTCGTAAATCTGGGTTTGTATCTAGCGTATGTGCAACGGCTTGTTCTAACGTCTGACTTTGAGCCGATAAAGGTAACAGGATTAATGACAGCACTATGGCTATCTTTGAACATTGAAATTGTCGTATTGCTGAAGTCTTCATGACCAACCTCCCGGTTTATAAAAAAAGGCTTAGTGCTCTCTGAGCGCTGTGTCCTTAGCCCTTAAAATTGGATTTAAAATGTACTCAAGTATGGATCTTTGCCCCGTGATAACGTCAACTGAAGTTAACATTCCCGGAATAATTGGCATCTGTGTGCCATCGTTTTTGGTTAAACTAGATTCTGCAGTCCTAACTCTGATGAGATAGTAGCTATTGCCTTCTTCATCTTGAGAAGTGTCGGCACTAATATGTTCGACAGTTCCTTTAAGGCCGCCATAGCGGGTAAAATCATAGGCGGTAATTTTTACTACGGCGGGTAATCCTGGATGTAAGAAAGCGATATCTTTAGGCAAGATTTTAGTTTCTATCAGCAGTTGATCTTCCGACGGTACTATCTCGATAATATCGATCCCAGGTTGCACTACACCACCCAGTGTATTGATATGCGTGGTTTTAATGGTGCCATTAACAGGGGAGGTGATAATCGCCTTACTGACTTTATCCTGCGCGCCAACTTGTGCTTCATTCATGCGAGAGAGGCGGGTTTGAGTTTCATTGAGCTGCGCGCGCAGTTCTGCAGCGTAAACAAATACGGCTTCACGGCGTTTTAAGATAGCCTCATCTAATGCAGCTTTCACTTTAGGGCGGAGTAAACGCATTGAATTCAATTCACCTTGCAAGTCGTTTACCGTGCGTTCGAGTTTGAGTAACTCAACTTCAGGAACAATACCTTTTTTGGCTAAAGGTCGAGTGAGTTCAAGCTCGCGGGATATTAGCTGCATGCTCGTCGTTAATGTTGTTGTTTTAGAGGCGAGATCATCAATTTCTTGCTGTCTTTGTTGAATTTGACGTACGAGGATCTCAAGTTGGTTACTTAAGTTATCTAAGCGTCCGTTGTATTCCTCTTGTTGTCTTTTCACTAAGGCGGGTTCCGCAGCAATGATAGCCTCAGGGAATATCAATGCTTCTTTAGTGATAAGCACTTGCTCACGCCAATCAGAGGTCATGTCTGATATCAGAATGCTGTCGAGTTCGGCGCGCATGCGGATAGCATTGGTTTTTAAGCCATAAACCTCTTGCTCTTGTTGAGCAAAGTCGGAGCGAAAGCGGGTATCATCAATACGCACTAAAGGCTGCCCTTTTGTGACTATCTCACCTTCTTGAACGTAGAGTTCTTGCATTATGCCGCCATCTAGACTTTGGATAACTTGAACTTGTGATGAAGGAATCACTTTTCCCGTTCCAGTAGTAACCTTATCTAATTGAGCAAACCCCGCCCACAGTAAAAAACACACTACCATAGCAGCAAGTGCCCATATGATTAATCTGTGTCCGCTGGGAGCGTCTGTCATCATGGCGCCATAGACATCATCAACCATGTCTAAGTCGTTTGTTGTTAAATGTTTACTCATCTTTTAGCCTCTCCGTTCACTAGGCCAAAATTGAGTTTTTCTAGCACTTCTGCTTTAGGTCCATCGGCAACCACATGGCCGCGTTCAAGTACAATAATGCGGTCGACGAGTTGCAATAAATGCATCTTGTGGGTAATAAGAATTAACGTTCTATCTTTGCTGACATTTTGCATTGAACGAATAAATTGTTGTTCAGCGCGAGCATCTAAACTCGCCGTAGGCTCATCCATCAGTAACACTGGGGGATCATTCAGTGTGGCGCGAGCAAGAGCGACAGTTTGTCTTTGCCCGCGACTGAGTGACATGCCGCCTTCACCGACCTGTTGGTCTAGGCCTTCTGCTTCTAGGTTGGTGAATTGACTCACACCAGAAAGCTGTACCGCGCGGATGAGTTGATGTTCAGTGACTTGACGTGTACCAAATAAAATATTGTCGCGAATAGAACCATGGAATAGGGTGACATCTTGGGGTAGGTAGCCAAAATTACGACGTAAATCACTCGGATGAATCTGTGCTGAGTCTAAACCGTCGTAGCGCAAGCTTCCTGCCGTGGGTTGAAATAGCCCGACCAGTAGCTTAGCTAGCGTACTTTTACCTGAACCATTTCGACCGATAATGGCAATGCGTTCGCCAGGATTAATCGTCAGCGACATCGGATGCAGCACAGGCCTTTCAGAACCTGGATAACTAAAACCAACATGATCAGCATTGATCTTGCCTATGAGTCTTTGTTTGCTAACTAAATGTCCTTTATTTTCAAACTCATCTTCTTGAGTCATGATTTCATTCAGTTGGCGTAGTGCACTGGCTGTGTGGTTTGCTCTCGTCATCAGGCCTGCAAGTTGTGCCATAGGTGAAATGGCGCGGCTCGATAGCATGACCGCAGCAATAATTCCGCCCATAGATATCGCATTATCAGCCACACGATAAACGCCCAAAATCACCACGCAGACAACGGTAAATTGCACCGTAAAGTTCGCTACGTTCGATACTGAGTTGGAGAGCTTTTTTGACCTTAATTGCCAGTTTGCACTGTGGCCTATCATCTGTTGCCAGCTTTTTTGCACAATTCCTTCAGCACCATTAGCTTTAATTGACTCTAGCGCTGATAAGCTCTCGATTAAATGCCCATGTTTTAAGCTTGAAAATTTATTGCCTTCTTCGATTGCCGCTTTGAGTTTAGGTTGAATATAAAGCGTGAAGCCAATAATGATGATGCCGCCAATGATTGGAACTATAGCGAGATCACCAGCGACAATAAAAATAATAATTAAGAAAAATATCGCGAAGGGGAGATCGACTAAAGTTGTGATCGTTGCCGAAGTTAAAATTTCACGAATATTATCGAATTCACCTAACTGCTTCGCCATGCCGCCGATACTAGGAGAACGTTTTTCTAGGGGAATACCTATCGCTTTAGCAAAAAGTCGCGAAGACACAATAATATCTACTTTTTTTCCTGCAACATCGATGAGGTAACTTCTAAGTTGCCGCATGATAAGATCGAACATATAAGCAATCGCCGCACCAATCGCTAAAACCCAAAGGGATTCAAAGGCGAGGTTTGGGACAACTTTGTCATACACATTCATAATAAATAACGGTGAAACTAAGGCGAATAAATTCACCAATACAGAAGCGATTAATGCATCACGATAAATGGGTGCTGAATCTTTGAGGGTTTGGACTAACCAGTGGGTTTTATTATCGTGTAGATAAACATCAAAGCCCATGTCGCCACGGTATTCTTGTTTGACTAAGAATAAATACCCCACATATAAGGCTTCGAGCGACTCAATTGTCAGTGTCTCTTCACCGCCCGTCTCGGGTAATTGAATAATTGCTTTATCTGATGCAACATCAAGTTCTCGCAATATACAGGCTTTTTTGTCTTTTAATAATAAAATACATGGGAGCAATATAGGTGATACTTCGTTTAAGCCTTTTCGAGATAGCTTAGCCGCTAGACCCGCTCTTGAAGCCGCCTGAGGTAATAAGTCAGGTGATAATACGGTACCTGACAAGGGTAAACCTGCCGCAAGCGAATCGCTCGAGCACGGATTGCCAAAATGCTCAGTGAGTAACACTAAACAATCCAGCAAAGGATCCACTAACACTCTTTGTGAGGCAGAAATGGTCCATTGATCAATTTTTTCAGAAGCTGCAGCAGACACCTAATTACTTATCCTTTGGATTTTTATATGGTTATGACAAGTATCGGTCATGATGGCCTATATTTCTATAGGCCATCTGAACTGATTTTATTTAAGGGATCACATTGCCATTGGTATTAGGATCATCAGTAAATCTAGTTAATCCCTGCGGTGTTTCTGGATTTACAGGCTGGGTATCGATAATTAACGGCCCACTACCATTGGTACCGAGTAAGCCATTAATAATACCCGCATTATCAGTTGCACCATATTGGCTATAGAGGTTAACCCCATCAAGCACAATATGTTGATCAATAACTCCATCTTTATTTGCATCTATATCGATAACGGTAGAGCCATTGCTATCTAGGCTAAAGTTCAGATAGCTTTCTAACGTATTAGCCGTTTCTCCTTGGAGTAAATCACTCAGATCAAGCTTATCTTCACTTACATTGAAGTCCATGATGTGGTCAGTACCTTGGTCTGCATCCGTATAGCGCCATACGAAGGTGTCAGCGCCGCTATCACCACGCAGGACGTCATCACCGAGTCCACCAATTAAGGTGTCGTTACCGTCTCCACCACGAAGTGCATCGTTGTGGCTACCACCATCAATATAATCATTACCAGTATGACCATAGAGAATGTCAGAGCCAGATTGACCATAAATTCGATCATCACCGCTGCCAGCATTTACAATATCAGCGTTATGTGAAGCGACATCATTAGCCAATAATAGGCCGTTACTATCAACCATTCTGTTAGAGCCAGTTAATTCGCCCGTCATAATATGGTGATTTAGGAGCGTATTGACTGATAGCTCAAGAGCATCATCGGAACCATATCCAGTCGAGCCTGTTTTACCCGCATAGATAACATCGTTACCTTTGCCGGTTTCAATATGATCGTTACCTTCGCCGCTATTAACGATTTGGATATCCGTAGTGCTATAGCTCTTATTGTTAGCTCCAGAAGCAATAACCTCTTTGCCGTTACTGTTTGTGATGATACCGCTTTGGCCCCCCCCCAAAACTGACGTTTAAT
The DNA here is from genome assembly GCF_036245925.1 of Shewanella sp. M-Br. NCBI lineage: Bacteria > Pseudomonadati > Pseudomonadota > Gammaproteobacteria > Alteromonadales > Shewanellaceae > Shewanella > Shewanella sp. M-Br. The sequence continues at coordinate 4,638 of NZ_BJBV01000030.1, read as the reverse complement.
ATTTTTTGGTTTTGGTTATTAGCATTTTCACCATTAACAACGACCATAGTGTCATTCAGACTAGAACCTTGAGTGGTAATAAGGTTGGCGTCCGCAATATTAATACCATCGCTATTGACGGGATTAACGTTGATTTTCAAGGTTGCACTTGATACATCACCGTCACTATCTCGAATGGTATAAGTGAAGGTTTCTAACGCTCCTGCTGCTGGTAATTGGCTTGCATTTGCTGTGAGTTGGTACTTATAGGTACCATCTGCATTTAGTACCAGAGTGCCATATAAGCCCGTTATGGTTGAACCTACTTGCCCAGATACACCGCCTGTATTGGTAAGATCGCCCTTGGCCACCCCAATAATGGTCAATGGACCATCAGCTCCAACTACATCGTTTGTCAACACATTACCGTCAGTGTTTGGTAAGGTATACCCATTACCGGCAACCATACGTACAACCAGTTGGTAACTTGTCGCAGCATCTTCATTCGTGTAGATAGATGTGACAATGTTGCCATTAGTGTCTTTAAATCCAATAACTTGCATTGTGTATACTTGACCTTCATAGTTGAAGGTCACACTAGTTTGCCCTACAGTGACAATATCGCGTGAAGCAATTGGGTCGTTCGTATTAGGTGTTTCGTTATGATTGAAGTTAAGTGTTAAGGTTACAGGTGTGGTTACTCCGTATGCATCTGTGACGTTAAAGGTCACTTGCATTGTGGCTGCAGTAATAGATGTACCTGATGTAATTGAATAATTGTAGTGGGTAAATGTACCCAAAACGATATCCTGGTTGAGCGATAGCGAGCCCTGTAAAGCTGCATCGTTATCCAAAAAGCCATAGCCTGATTGGCTTCCATACCAACTAGATGGGTCACCCCAACGAATCTGATCTAGGCCTGTATCGTTATCTGGACCATCATATTTAGTGATATTTGTACCACCAGTAGTACCTTGCCAATTAGCAACAACTCCAGAAAACTTAAATGAGTCAACAACAACATCCAGTTGGTCTGTATCATTTTTTGCAATATCCACATCATCAGCAACATTAACAGTGACAGTGGAATGTGCTGTATTACCCGCACCATCGATAGCAACAACTTTAATTCCATTTACCGTAAGATTATCCACATTTACGCTGTGGGGTAAATTAGTGAGTAATTCTGCGGTAACTGTGACATCTCCCTGTTCTCCTGCATTAATACGATCCCAATCTAAAGTTAAGCGAAGTGCTTCGCGTCCATAAACGGTACCGATTAATTGACCTGCAGCATTTATCACCCAATGAATTTGAGCATTAATACCAGTTACGGAAATACTACTAAAATCACCAAATTGGAAGCTACCAATGGAGTTGCTACCGGACTTAAAGCTGAGTGTTTGTACGCTCATATCAGGGGCGCCAGCCTGCAAGTCAGCTTCGTTAAGGCTTGCAATAGCGTTAGTGGTTAGAGCAACAGGTGCGATTGGGGTTGTATTGGGTGCTTCAAGATGGACGTTAAATCCGCCAGTATTAGTATCACCATCACTATCTGTGACTGTTACATCAAAATGTAAATCGACATTTTGAGTGGAGCTCACAATTGTTTGTGCAGTTGTGCCAGTAAATTGGAAGTTTGTCCCTGCTAAAGCTGATAATTCAATATAACCAATCGAACCTAAGTTCTGGATGACTTGGCCGCTGGTAATATTTCCTTCACCTAGCAGATTACCTTGTTCATCATAGGCTTTAAAATGAATTGATGTCGCGCCTGTAAAATTAAAACTCGCAGTCGCAGCATCTTCAGAGTAATTAACAATTAAAACTTCGTTACCACTAACACTTGGATTGTCAACTCCAAAGCCGTTGTTGGTGCCATTGACACGGCCAAGATCACCATTTTGATCTCGGGCGGTCAGTGTGAATGCAATATTCTCCCCTGATGGGATTTTAGAAATATCGTTATAGACACCATAGCCACTCGCTGAGTTATTGCTCGTGACGTAGACAGCATCACCGATACCGCCCTGTCCACCAACTAAGCCTGCGATTTGGATAGTCGAAAGTTCATCAATGCTTTGATTGATATCGAAAGTGTACTCATTGCTATTAGAATTAGTCGTTAATGTAAATATTAACGTTTGGTTGGCTGCTCCTGTATAGGCAGAGGCTGTACCATTGGTATCTGTATATGCAATAAGCACATTTGGATTAGCTGGATCAACGTAGTAAAAGACAGTTAATCCATCGGCCGTAATACCGGAGTTAGCGAATGTAACCGTTGTTCCATTCCATCCCGTAATATTCGTTGTAAGGCTTATGCTGTAATTATCATCAAGGGTATGATCATTACCATCGGCTCCAATAATATTGAGGGCGCCTACTATGTTGTCAGCAGTAGAGCTATTTACTCCAGAGGTACTTACAGGGTCGATGGAGATTAGATCGTCATTAATAACTATGCTTAAATTACCAGTCAAAACGCTACCATCGGCGCTAACAGCTTCAATAATAATACCATTGATCAGTGAATTTAGATTTGTGCCATCGAGAGCATTCAAGTGTTTTATGTTATCGAGAAGTTCAACATTAATTGTGACATCACCCGCTGTACCAGCAGCAATTGAGCCGCCGCTGAGGGTTAATTGAATCACGTCAATACTATCTATCGAACCTATTAGCGCGCCATTTGCGGCAATGGCCCACACTATGCTTACACCAGCAGCAAGGTTGGTCGCAGCGTTAATGGTGGACTCATTAAAACGGAACTGTGTCAGTGCTTGGTTTCCTGCGGTAAAACTAATTGTACTTGAGACAACATTAGGAATATTGTCACGAAGATCACTTTCATTAACAACGATTTGGCGATTATCAGGCAGATAAACAGCTGCACTGTCAGAGCCGGAAGGAGAAGTATTTCCGGCAAAGTTTGTTTGGGTGGCGGTTACTGTAATGTTTTGGCCTGCCGCAGGTGTGCTTTCGGTCCAACTGATGACACCATTACTATAACTAAAACCTGTTGCTGGAGAACCATTTGCAAGTTGCAGTTCACCGTTGACCAGTTTGAGTTCGACATTGGTTGTTACACCACTGTTTGTAATAGTGAGTTTGACATAGCCTCCAGCAGCAAAATCCGCAGCATCAATTTCGACTTGTATTTGAACGTCGTCATTTCCTACTTCAGTAGGACTTAAATACGAGTCATTATTAGTGTCATCGATAATGGTCACTTCTGGTGCAGAAGGTGGCGCTATGTATAACTGCGGAATAACCGAGAAAGAACCGTCGGTGTAGTCACCATCACGATCTGTTGCTCTTACTGTGAAATCAATATCGCCATCAGAAGGTTGGAGCATTTCTTGGTATTGGAAAAACTCCCAAGTGCCTGTTCCAGGTGTAAATTCTAATCTAAATACTAATTCACCATTTTCATCTATACCAGTAAGCGTATTCGCATTTTGAGTAATGGTAATTGTGCTGCCTGATGCTGTAAGCAAATTGTTTTCTGTACTGCCAGTCAACGTTAATGAGCCTTTACCATCAGCCCCCCACTCTGGGCTGATTACTCCCGTAGCAAAAGCGATTGCTGGAGGGGTTGGTGAACCAGTAAATTCAATTGCCGTTATTGTAAAATCACTATTATCGTTGCTGTGAGGCCCTTGACCATTATCTAGCGCCTTGATAACCATGGTATCAAATCCGCCTTGTAAGACTTGGAAATTAGCAGCATAGTCACCACTATTAGCGTCAGAGCTAAATGTTTGAGTGGCAATAAGCTGACCATCACGCCAGAACTCAACAATTCCTACTTCTAGCTCGCCGCCAAACATATGGGAAAACTGGATATTCACGCCGTAGGCAACAGTACCTGGATCGAGAGTAATGATGATTTCTTCAGATGCAGAACTTCCATCTGCAAATTTACGGAAATCGACTTCGTTCGCGAGATTATGATAAGGAGCCCCTACACTGCTAACTCCTATCCCGTTACCACTTCCATAAATTGCGGCATCAATTAAATTAGAGTTTGTTGAAGAGGTAAATCCTCTGGCTGTGATCGTAAAACCATCAAAATCAAGAAGATTGTTGTTGCCACTATAGCCAGTTAGAGAGAATAGACCGACTAAAGTATCAGGAATATCTATATTCGTTACTTCGACAGGGCTAATAGATGCGATTTCAGGTGCGTCATCTTCAACCGTAACACTAAAGCTACCTGTAGAGGTGCCACCATGATTATCATTAACAGTAATACCTATATCGAATGTAATAGTATCTTCAGATGTAGTGTCTGGATGATCAAGTGGTGCCTTTAAAGTCACATCATAGGTCCAATTGGAATCACCAGAAGTTGGAGCGGTTAGAACTACAGCCATAACTTCAACATAGGAAGAGCCGCCAATAACACCTGTGTAGCCTATTAGTGTTTGTGTATTCGCATCCCAGAGCCAATTTACAGCTTGTCCGCCTGACATTAATTCTGTTGGGCCAGAAAGTGAAACGCTTAAAGAGTCACCATCAACATCATTAATATTTATTGTGCCGCTAGCAGAAACATCATCTGTAGTATCAGAATTACCAATAACATCAATTATACCGTTAAGTAGCCCCTCTTCAGATACTGTAGCATTTGATACGGAATTTATTATTGGATAG
>NZ_BJBV01000029.1:0-50999 GCF_036245925.1 Shewanella sp. M-Br | reverse complement strand
TCTATTCGCCCTGCGGCAACTCCGAGGTGATGGTATATTCTTTTGACTTTAGAGTTGTCTGATCGTCCTTAAAGCATAAAAGAGTAGTTGTCCTGTTTCTGCCTGTGGTAGGAGTTTTAGCCTGAATTTAGGGGCGGAGTGCAGTAAATCAACGTCATGAATTCCCCCAAATTTAGCGCGGCGAATAACTACTAATACGTTAGCAATAATTATAATTAACAGAGGTGGATATGGGGTGGAAAGGTACTGTTAGAGCAATCAATGCAGCTGCTAAAAAAGCCGAACGAAATGCTAAAAAGTCTCAGAGAGAGCTAGCACTTAGACATAAAGAATATGCAAAAATGCAAGAGTTAGAACAGGCCGCGTATGATGTAGGATTTTTTGAAAATTATGTAGAAATTGTTCAATCAATGCACAAAGAGTGTGGTGATAGCATTAATTGGGAAAAAGTTGCAGTTATAGCAGAACCGAATAAACCTATTTTCATCAAAGGATTAGAGTCGGAGGCGATTAGTCAAAAAGAACAATATCAACCGAGTTTTTTTGACCGTTTATTTAAACGTATTGAAAACAAGCTGAGAGTTCTAGATGTCGCAATTGAGTCTGCTAAAAAGCAAGATCAAATTAATTTTGAGTTGTCACTTGAAAAGTGGCAGCAGAATTATAAAGAGTGGGCGGAAAGTGTTGAGCAAGCTAATTTGCTTATAGCTGGTGAGCCAGAAGCAAGAATTAACACGATCAAAGAGCTTAATCCTTTTAGCGAGTTAGACACTTTAGGTTCTAGTTTGCATTTTTCAGTATTGGAGAATTATCTTCTAACCATAAATATAAATATTCGTGGCGCAGATATTATTCCAAATGAGCAAAAATCGTTGCTTAAAAGCGGTAAATTGTCAGTTAAGAAAATGCCTGTAGGTAAGTTCAACGAATTGTATCAGGACTATGTATGTAGTTCAGTTCTGCGCGTAGCTAGAGAAACTTTTGCAATCTTGCCTGACGAGTTTGTGTTGATTAATGCTACCGATAAGCTGTTAAACAAGGTTACTGGATATCTTGAAGAGCAAACTATATTGTCGGTGTATGTATCAAGGAGCACTTTGGATAGTTTGAATATGGATTTAATAGATCCTTCTGACAGCATGCGAAATTTTATCCATAACATGTCCTTTAAGCCGACAAAAGGCTTTGAGCCTGTTGTGCCAGTAGACGTGGTAACACTTGCGTAAATTGGATGACTAAAAGTGAACTGTTAATGTGTGGTATTGGCATTTGTTATTTTTTTAAAATTGTCATCGCTAAATGTTAGCTCTAGTCTTTGAACCTAAGGTTATGCAGATGCTCGAAAGGTAAACCATGGTGATTGGCGAGACGACCGTCCGCCCCATGGACGGGGCGGTCGAGCATCCAGGGATGGACTTGCTGCGTGTCGTCGAGCCGGTACCATGGTTGGCCTCACTCTGAACAATATCTATGTTTAACTGCCTCTTCGCCTTCGGTAACTCTCGTTTATCAACTTAGAGCCTCTAGGTTCTTTCACAGTGTAGTGAGTGATTACCATGGCAAGCCTGTATAGGCGAATATAAAAATGGCCGAGGATAAGCTCGGCCATGATTTACTCGATTAAGCGTAAAACGGGTAGGTTTAGTAGTATTTCTTCAAATAACTCTCGGCGTAGTTTTTGAGTTTTTTGTTTGAGCTCGTGGTTGCCATATTTTCAATCACATCGCGGTAAGCGGTATTCCCCGAACTAGCTAGCGCTTTTGCCATGTTGGCATAGGTATCGATGGCGAGTTTGTCATCGGCTAGTAAGCGCGGCGTTTTCAATTCATTACTGATAGTGGCGAGGATAAAGTCATCATAATTGCGATCATCCATGATTCTTTTGGCTGCGATACGCATAAGCTCTAAATCATCACAGCGAAGTGCATTGGCAAAGGCATTGTTTCGTGGGCTTTGGTTTGCTGCATATTGGCTCTTATCCCCTAATATAGCGTTCCATTTGTGGTATTTATCTAGGTTTTCTAAGGCTTGATTAGCGTATTTTTTGAGCTTTTTGTGATAGTTACCCTGAACAATATTATTCATTGTCCCACTGTATTTTTCATTACCTGAATAACCTAATCCTTTGACTAACCAAGCGCTGTAATCGATAGCATTATTTTCTGTCGCTAAGGGCAGTGATTCTATAAGTTTTGCCTCGAGCGTGTCGTAAATAACAGGGTCGGATAGACCTGCGAGGATCAGTGATTCAATGGCTTGCTTTTGCTGGTACTGGTTATCACCCTTGAAAATTTCTTGATAGGTTTCAACTGTGTAATCTTGGGCAAATGTGGGTGAACTTAAAAGGCTTATGCTAAGCAAAATACCTGCAAATAGTGGTTTCATGGGTATGTCCTTATAGGGTTTGTATCTGTTGTTAATCTTTCCAGCGTTTAAAAATCAGCGAGGTATTAATGCCGCCAAAGGCGAAATTATTACTCATCACATAATCTGTGTCGATTGGACGCAGTTCGTTACGGATATAGTCCAAATCAGCGCATTGTGGGTCGATACTTTCAAGATTGAGTGTCGGCGCAAACCAGCCCGCATTCATCATCTCAATACTCACCCAAGCTTCTAACGCGCCGCATGCGCCTAAGGTGTGGCCCGTGTAGCTTTTAAGGGATGAAATCGGCATGCCAGCACCAAAAACTGCATGGGTCGCGTGGCTTTCGGCGATGTCACCGCGATCCGTTGCCGTGCCGTGGGCGTTCACATAACCTATGGCGCTAGGCTCAAGCTGGGCATCTTTGAGCGCCAACCTGATAGCGATTTCCATGGTCTGCGCATTCGGTTGGGTGACGTGTTGGCCATCTGAATTCGTGCCAAAACCGACTAACTCAGCGTAAATCTTGGCGCCGCGCGCCTTGGCATGTTCTAGCTCTTCGAGCACCAGCGTACAAGCACCTTCGCCAATCACTAGACCATCACGGCTCGCATCGAAGGGGCGTGGCGTGAGTTCGGGAGTGCTGTTTTTAGTGCTGGTGGCAAATAAGGTATCGAACACGACAGCCTCTGTGGGGCAGAGTTCTTCACCGCCGCCCGCCAACATTAAGGTTTGATGACCGTATTTGATGGCTTCATAGGCGTAACCTATGCCTTGGCTCCCCGAGGTACAGGCGCTGCTAGTGGTGTGAATTCGGCCTTTTAAGCCGAAAAATACCCCCACATTCACCGCTGTGGTGTGTGCCATCATGCGGATATAACTCGTGGCGGTGACGCCCGACATATCACCGGTTTTCAACATATCGCCAAAGGCGATGATGGCATCGGTACTGCCAGTGGACGAGCCATAGGCGATACCCATTTCACCCGAGGACACGATAGGATCGTCCAACAATCCCGCATCGATTAATGCAAGTTCACTGGCGCGGGTCGCCATGATAGAAACCCGACCCATAGAACGAATTTTCTTGCGCGAATAATGGCTTGGCACTTCAAAGTCGGTAATGGGGGCGGCTAAGCGGGTATTGAGGCCATCGTATTTATCCCATTCGCCCATAGTGACGATACAGTTTTTCTGCGCCTTAAGGCTCGCTGCTATCGTCTCCCAATCATGGCCCAGGGCGGTAATGCCGCCAATGCCAGTGACGACCACTCGTTTCCCTAAGCGGGTTTGATTTGTCGGTTCGCTCATTTAGATCATGCCTCCATTGACCGATATCACTTGGCGAGTGATATAGGCGGCATCGTCAGACATTAAAAATGCAGCTAAGGCGGCGATTTCACTGGGTTTACCCATGCGGCGCATCGGCACTAATTGTTCTACCATATCCTTAGAAATATCGGCCACCATGTCGGTTTCAATCAAGCCGGGGGCGATACAGTTGACGGTAATTTTGCGTTTTGCCAGTTCTAATGACAATGCCTTAGTCGCGCCGATAATACCCGCTTTTGAGGCGCTGTAATTGACTTGGCCACGGTTGCCCGCAATCCCAGAAACCGAAGCTAAGGTGATGATGCGCCCGCCCTTTCTACCTTGTACCATAGGCATGACGCAGGGGTGGATGACATTATAAAAACCGTCCAAGTTAGTGTGGATGACGCTGTCCCACTCACTTTCTGTCATAGCAGGAAAGGCGGTGTCGCGGTTGATGCCAGCATTGAGGATCACGCCATAATAGGCACCATTGGCCTCGATATCGGTTTCGATGGCGGCTCTGACGGTTACGCGGTCGGCGACATCAAATTTCAGCTGGCTCACATTTACCCCAAGCGCGCGGATTTGCGCGGCAGTGTCATCAGCAGCTGCTTGGTTACTGTGGTAATGCAGGGCGATATCGAAACCCGCTGCGGCGAGTTTTAAGGCGATGGCTTTACCAATACCGCGGCTCGAACCGGTAACTAATACTCTGTTATTCATCTGTTTTCTCCACCCCATTTTATCATTATGTGTCGGTATGGGGTTTCATGTATTTATGGTAAAAAGGTCGCTTGTCAAGGCGCTTTAAGGCTTTTTATCTACACCATAGCTTTAGTGCCCAAGGCTTCTATTTGCCGCGTCTTGATTGCCTGCAAGGTAGGCTTGTGTGTCCTGAGGCTGGAACACATTCACATTGGCTTGGGCCACTAAGCTCTTTTCTAGGTTAGAGCCGGCTTCGGGCAGCAGATAAATTTGGCAATCGAATACCGCTAATCCCGATTCCTCTTGATAGAGGCGGCTGACTTGGGTGCGATAGGTGCGCCCGAGCTCATATTGCTTGGCATACAAGGTTAATTTGCGCGATCCCAATAGAAAGCCCACGCGGATTTTATCATTGCGAAGCTTTGCCTCAACCCCTGCAAGGGCGGCAATACTTTGGGCCATATATTCGATACCCACATAATTGGGTACGGCTCGATGTTTGTCATCGAAATAGGGGCTCTTGGCCGTGATAGTGACTTCGGTCTCTAGGTTATCGCGCCGATAGCCAATGATTTTATCGAGCAAAATCATCGGTGCCCTATGGGGAATAAAATCGGCAATATCCTGTTCGGCAAAGGGTTGGTTAATCTTAAGTAACTGCATAGTACTAGGCCTCGTTACGGCAGAAAATCAGGCTGGCATTACTGCCGCCAAAGGCGAAGGAATTGCTCATCACATAATTAAGCGCGCCCTTAGCGGCGACTTGATGGCGCTCGACTAAGGCAATGGACGGATCCTGTGGATCGACTTGTCCGTCCCATTGGTGGGGCGGCAGGGCTTTGCCGTGATTATGTGCTGAAAGTAATAAATAACAGAAGGCGGCTTCAATGGCGCCAGCGGCACCTAAGGTATGGCCGACTAAGGGCTTGGTCGAGCTACAAGGGGGCGTGTTCACGCCAAACACTTCAACCACGGCGCGGCTTTCCATCGCATCATTTTTAGGCGTGGCTGTACCGTGTAAGTTTATGTAACCAATGTCTTTTGCTGCAATGTGTGCATCTTGCAACGCCGCGTGCATGGCTTTGATCGCGCCTGCGCCTTCGGGGTGTGGCGCCGACATATGGTGTGCATCGCTCGACTCTCCAATACCCGCTAGCATGACCTCGGACTCGCCCAACGTCAGCACGAAAAGCGCCGCGCCTTCGCCAATATTGATGCCATCACGGTTGATACTAAAAGGATTGCAGTGGCCTTTCGAGACAGATTCTAAGGCGTGAAAACCATTGACTGTGAGTTGGCATAAACTGTCGACACCGCCGACAATCACCATATCGCAGAGGTTAGCCTGTAATAGGCGTTTAGCGCTGGCAAACACTTTTGCGCTGGATGAGCAGGCGGTCGAAATCGTGTAGCAAGGGCCGTCTAGCTCAAAATATTGGCGTAAAAAGTCGCTGGTGCTGCCGAGCTCTTGCTGGAAATAGTGGTAATCCGCCGGAAAGTATCCGTGTTGATTGCGGTAGCTCAGCGCGGCTTCACCTTTTGAAATCCCCGAGGTGCTTGTGCCTAGCACAACACCAATACGGGCATGCCCAAAATCCCGTTTCGCTTGTTCAACTGTGGTCGCAATTTGCAGTGCGGCGCACAGCAGTAATTGGTTGTTACGGCAATCGAACTGAATGAGTTTTTCGGGAATGGTTGGTAGCGCTGCCGTCACGGGGGCAACTAAGGTTGGGTGCTCGAACAGGAGAGTGTCACTGCGCAGCATCGCACTGGTATCACCGGCGATCAGGCGGTCTAAAACCTGCTGGGAATCTTGCCCTAGCGGGGTACACAATCCAATCTGTGTAATGGCGACTCTGTTCTTCATTGCGTATCGTTTATCCAGCGGCTAAATCTATTAAGTGATTAAATGGGTTGTATTTCTAATTCAAACTTTGCCTGTGGCATGGTCAAATTGATATGGGCTTGCCAGAGCATATCGCCCGTGCCCTCTCGGTAATTTATCTGTAAAACCTGGGTTTGCTCAGTGCTTTTACTGACCAAGGTATCCTGGCTATAGATCTGGCGACAGGGGATGGTACTCCCTTGGGTATCGCCCAGCGTTTCTGCAACCGTATCGCAAAGGCCTGTGACTAAATGGCCGCCTTCCAAATGGGCGCGAATACTCTGCTCAGGCCAATAGATCAGTTGCATCATCGCCATTAAATACTCAGCTTTAAAATTGTCCCCCAGCAGCACGCTTTGCTCACTGCTGAGTGTATTACCATCATAAACTAAGGTAAACAAAGCCTGTCCGAGTGGCGCTAAGCCAACGAGCGTCATGCGCTCTCCCTCTAACTCCAATTGGGTGAGCAGTTCGTGGGACTCATCACCCACCTTAATGCTGACTTTTTGGCTAAAGGATTGGGGTGAAGATACGCCCGTTTTGCTCTCGGTTTGCGGACTGCTAATGACTGAGGGTTTTGCCGTCGGCTGAGTCAACGGCTTATCGGTCGCGGGAGCAAAATCATGGGGCAATGGTGCCAAACAATAACGCATATCCTTAGCGAGTCCGACACAGGTCTGCCTGAACAGCAGTTCACTACAGCCCGTTAGCCCAAGGCTTGCGAGCAATAGCGCGGGGATGATTAGCCATTTAGCGTTAAGGTTTAGCAGCATGCGATTAGACCTCTGCGAATGCTGGAGTGGCGGCTGGATTTCGGCACAGTTCGACTATCATATTCAGGCGGCGCTCCGAGTCTTTAACGAAGGGATTATTGAGGTCCCAAGCGTAGCCCGCCAGAATCGAGCAAATCATTTGCTTGATGCGTGGATTCGCTTCTTCATAGAAGATCACATCCTGAAAGCGGCCATCATACCAAGCTTGCACATAGGTGCGGAAGGTATTCACCCCCTGCATTAAAGGCGCTGAGTAATCGGCTTGCCAGTCAACCGCTTCGCCATTGAGTTGTTTCGTTAGGCATTTTGCCGCCATAGACGCCGATTGCATGGCGATAGTCACACCGGAGGAAAATACCGGATCAAGGAATTCGCCCGCATTACCCAATAGCGCGAACTTGTCGGTCGCAAGGCGTGACACATTGGCAGAATAACCTTTGAGCGTGGCGCATTCCTGCACCACTTTCGCATTGGCCAGCAGGGCTTTTAGTCCTGGTTCTTCATTGACTATGCTCATCAATTGTTGCTCAAGCGAACCTTGTAAACGCGCCAGTAATTGCGGTTCTGCCACTACGCCGAGTGAACAACGGCCATTGCTAAAGGGAATGAGCCAATACCAAATGTCTTTACGCTCAGGGTGGACACTGATTAAAATCTTATTTCGATCAAAGTGAGGATCGCTGATGTTGTCTTCCACATGGGTAAAGATGGCGCTGCGCTGTGGTAGGCAAGATGGACTTTCTAAGTCGAGCAAGCGTGGCAACACACGGCCAAAACCACTGGCATCAAGCACATATTGGGCGCTGATTTGATAAAGCTCGCCCTGTTCATTGCGCACCATTAAGCATGGATTCTCGGTTAAATCTATCGCCTCGACGGTTTCGCCATAGCGGATGTCGACCCCTTGGCTTTGGGCTGTATCGGCTAACAGTTTATCAAAACTGGCGCGCTGCACTTGGAATGTGGTGCCCGGCCCTGGGGTAAATTTATCGGTAAAATCGAAGGTGGTATAAGTGCCATTGCGACGAAAGGCGGCGCCATTTTTATGCTGGAATCCGGCGGCATTGAGTGCGTCTAACATGCCGGCTTCTTCGATGAATTGCATGCAGCAGGGCAGTAAACTTTCGCCGATGGAGAAGCGAGGAAAATGCTGTTTCTCTAACACCAGCACACGCTTACCTTGCTGGTGCAGCAGGCTAGCGGCGATGGCACCTGAAGGCCCTGCGCCGATAATGGCCACATCGATATCAAGTGAATTTGGCATAGTTGATAAATCGTGAGCGGGTGTAGGCATGTAAAGTACGTTCCTTGTCGTTATCAGGACTTTTTAGTCGTTAAAATCAGTGGCGAAAGTAAAAAGGTTAAACCTATACCTAGTGACAGGGTTAAACCAAAATAATGAATCGCTTGGGTCTGGCTAAAGGCGAGTAAACCAAAGGCTAATAGGGTCGAGCAGGCGGACATAAATACCGCCATCATCACTGCCTTGCCGTGGTTTTGAGCAGAGGCAAAGAACAAGCTGTAGTCTATCCCAATCCCGAAAACTAAAATGAGCGCGAGTGCATGGAACAGACTCAGCGGCGAGCCCGTTAAGCCTAAGGTTGCAAGCGTTAGCAAGGCAGCAAGGGCTGGAACGGCAACGACAACCGCGGCTTTTTTAATGCCAAAATTCAGGCTAAACAACAAGAGTGCGATACCGAGTGCGAGCGCTAACAGCTTTAGAGTTAACAGTCGGTAATGGCCCATGACGGCGGAGATATCTGCGACTTTATCGATAAGTTGTACGCTTTCATCATGGGCAAAGCGCGCCTTGAGCGCGTCGATCTGCTGAATGCCGCCAAGCAAGACAATGGCACCATGCTCAGCGCTCGCCCCATCATTTAGAGCGTCATAGTCGGTGGCCTTGCTATTTGGTGCTAGCCACAGCGGTGCGAGTTGCTTGCCTGCCTCTAGCTTAAAGAAATCTGCTGGGGCGATATATTGCTCTTTAGCTGCTAAGTAGCTTGCTTGCAGCTCTGGCTTTAAGTTCTCATCCAACCCAAGGTTTGTGAGCACAGTATCTATCTGAGTTTGATAGATTTCGCCCTGTAAGCGATAAGCCGTGTCTTGCCTTTGATGGCTGGGAAGATACCGGCTGAGGCTGACGTAGTTGCCTAACTCTTGGTTCGCAATAGCGGCATCGAGCAGTGGCGACACTCGCTCAAGCTGTTGTAGTAGTGCCTCTTCACTCGCGGCGCGTACCAGTAAGAATTGATTATCTGTGCCGCCGCTGAGCAGCTGCCTGAGCTGATTTTCAGGTTCAGTCACGCTCGCGGGGCTTTGCTGCAAATGGCGAATATCGTCATCGACGGTTAACTTGGTTACGCCAACCAGACACCACACTACTATCACTAAAGCAAACATGCCCATGCCTAACGGCGTGGTAAATCGTTTCGATAACTGAGTGAGACTGGAAAGATAAGTCCCCGCGAGCGCTAACGGGCGGGAGCCCGATGGCAAACGACTTCCCGCTAACAGTGGGTAGGCGAGAATGAGGGTGAGATAGGCCCCAAGTAAACCTGCGGCGCAGAAAATCGCGACTTGCTGCATGCCGGGAAACGGCGCTAAACCTATGCCCACATAAGCTAAGGCACTGGTGATAAAGGCAAGCGTCACCGTTGGGAATATATACGCGACCGTCGCCTGAGCGCTCCGCTCTGTATCGCTTAAGCGCTCGCAGTAAAAATGAAAGCTGTAGTCGATGGCAATGCCAATCAAGCTAGTACCAAACACTAAGGTGAGTAAATGCAGCTCGCCAAACACGCTTAAGGTAAAAGTTACGGCCAGCAACAGCCCGCTGGAAATGGTAACGATGGCCAAAAGTAGCGGCATCACAGAGCGAAACGCCAGCCAGACTAAGGCAATCACCCCAAGTAAGGATGCAAGACCAAGGATCGAGATTTCACTCTTAGCCGTTTGCGTTGCCGCAATCGCGTGAAACAGGGCGCCAGCTTTGAGCACATTGATATCGGGATAGCTTTGTTTAACCGCATCCAAGGCCGCTGTTAATGCCGTCATCTGCGCTAATTGGGCATTGGGATTAAAAGCGCTTTCTCGTCCCTTTGCCATAACAACCGCGGCGACATTATCGCCTTGATTCGCGAGCAGTATCCCTTGGCTGGTCCTGACTTTTGAACTCGGCGCGAGGGCGAGTAAATTGGCGGGGAATAACAACAGCGGATCTTGGGCGAGCAAGTTGCTATTGGCGTAACTGAAGGCGTTGTAAAGCTGCGCCGTGGCCGCTTCAATCAGATTTCCAATGTCTTTCGTTGCTAACGCCTCAGCTTGTGGTGCTGTCAGTAATTTAAATCTGTGGTGGAAATAATATTGCCCCAACGCTTCACCGAGCTGCATATCGGCGCTGCGAATATCTGTGAGCGCGCCTTGCTTACCCCTTGCAACAAGGTCAGCTTCAAGCTTTTGCATCAACAGCTTAGCCGCAGCGATTGCCGTGGTTTCATCCTTGGCGACGAGCGCAATATAGACTTGATCGGCGAGCGTCGCTTCAACTTGGTTAAGGGCGCGTTCTGTGAGTTTGTCCTGCTGTAAATGCGGCAGCATAGCGAGAATATCGCTCTGCACCCTTGCGCCGTTTTGCCAGAGTTGCAACGTCCATAGACTGGCAGAGAGCATCAATAGCAACCAAATGGCGAGGCGCCATTTAGGGGATGATTGTATTAGCGCTTGATTGGCGCGCGCGGTGAAGTTGGCGGCCATGGTTAAGGTTTATTCGCCTCTACCGCCAACGCATACTGCGCCAATTCGGTTTCGCTGAGTTTACCTTGTGAAAGCGCACTAAAGTCGATGCGGGTCATATCCTGTGGGCTCACATTCGGCGCTGCGCTCAGCAGCACTAAGGATTGCAACACATCGCTCCCCTCTAACACCATATTGGCGATGGCTTTTTTCATTAAGGGATCTTTGGGCGTTAGGCCTAATTGCCATTGGCCGTCTGTGCTCAAGCCTTCTATTTTTAACCTGTCTGTGATGAGGAAGTGCAGTTCGAAGTTCTCACTTAAACCGGAAATATCACCGCCGAGCATAGCGCGCACTAGGCTGGGCAATAAATCCCCCATAGCGGCAGCGCTCGCCGAGGCATCGGCCTTGCTGACTTGGACTCGACCTTGGCTATCGCGCTGAATAAGCTGCTTATCTTTTAAAATCAGCAGGGATTCGAAGGGCTTTATCTGCTGCCAAATCAGTCCTTGGGTCTGATCGAAGATAAACTGACCTTGGCTGATTAACGGCTTTTTGAGCACCTTTAGTTGCCGAGATTGCACAAACTGGCCTCGCACCGTTTTGCCCAAGTTAAGCTTTTGGCTCAGGGCGACAAGCTGCGCGGTATCCGCACTTTGGCTAAAGAGTGTTTGATAAGCGCCGGGCTCTGCTAAGGTTTCTGCTTTGAGTGGCAGGGTTATCAAAGCACAAGCCAAGCCGCAAGCAAGGCAGAGGAGTAATGCACACTTTGCCAGCACAGGATTATTCGCCAGCACAGGATTCTTTGTCAGCGCAGAGCTCTTCGCGAGTACTGAGTTCATTAGTCTTCAACCTTAGCGAGCAGGATGGCTATTTTGTTACGGAACACCTCTGGGGTAACAAAGCACAATTCTTGGGTGCTCATATCGACCGCTGCCTGAATGGTATAACCCTTAGTAATGCGCGCACCCGTTTCAACGTCGCGAATTTGATAATTGATCTTTAAGCGGTTTTCCCACTCGACTAACTCGGCGCGCACTGTGATTTTTTGCTCGAAGGTGCTGGCTTTGACGTATTTAATCTGCAAATCGATAATAGGCCACGCATAGTTAGATGCTTGCATTTGGCGGTAGTTATAGCCCAGCTCATCGAGCAGTTTGCAGCGAGCAATCTCGAAATAACGTAGGTAATTGCCATGCCAAGTGATCCCCATGGAATCCACATCGTGGAAGGGGATTTGCATTTCCATATCAATAGTGAGCAATGATTTCATCGGCACACTTCCCATTCGCCCGCTTGGATTTTAGCTATGGTTTGGCGCAGCACGGCTTCAAGCGGCCTATCTTCGATTAAGGTCTCAAAATCGGCGCGCACTTGGGCGAGTGTTTTCGCCAATGAAGGTGTGAGCGAGGCTTCGTCCAGCTCATTTTGGACGATACGCAGACCAATACCTTGGGTCATGGCGAGCAGGGCTGCCGCCGCGACTTGTTCGGTCAATTGCAGCACGCGCATACAGTCGCGGGCGGCAATGGTGCCCATGCTCACCTTGTCTTGGTTGTGGCATTCGGTCGAGCGCGAGAACACGCTGGCGGGCATAGTGTGCTTGAGCGCTTCTGCTGTCCACGCCGATACCCCAATTTGCACCGCTTTAAAGCCATGATTAATCGCGCGGCGCGGGCCGGTTGAGCCGGATAAGTTAGCGGGTAAGCCATTATTAAACTTAGGGTCCATTACCAGTGCCATTTGGCGATCGATAAGATCGGCTAAGTTAGCCACAGTATTTTTCAGTGAATCCATCGCAAAGGCGATATGGCCGCCGTAAAAATGGCCACCGTGGAGAATATGCTCGCCTTCGCCGTCGACAATCGGGTTGTCGTTAGCGCTGTTGACTTCGGTTTCGATAAACTGACGCATAAACGGCAGCGCATCCTGCAACACGCCGATAATGTGCGGTGCGCAGCGGATGGAATATCTGTCCTGCAGCCTGTCCGAATTGCGCGGATGTTCGTGGTGATTTAAATCTTCCCGTATCCAAGTGGCGATTTGGTTTTGTCCCGGATGCGGTTTAGCGGCAAATAAGATTTCATCAAAATGGTTCGAGTTGCCCTTCAGCGTCAACGAAGCCATAGCGGTAATGCGGCTACTTAAGCGGGCAAGATATTGGGCGCGATCAAAGGCTAAACAGGCCAAGGCCGTCATTACAGCCGTGCCGTTCATCAGGGCTAAGCCTTCTTTTGGACGCAGGACATGCGGGATAATGTTGAGCTTAGCGTACACAGCTTGAGTCGCTTGGCGCTCACCTTGGTAAATCACTTCGCGCTCGCCGACTAACACGGCGGCTAAATATGACAGCGGCGTTAAATCACCGCTGGCACCGACCGAACCTTCTTCTGGGATTACAGGGACTATGTTGAGATTGAGCAAAGTTTCGATGCGCTTTAATAGCTCATAGGTCACGCCAGATTTGCCAATAGCTAAGGAGTTTAAGCGGCAAGCCATCATAGCGCGGGCCTGCATTATGCTTAAGGTCTCGCCTAAACCGCAGCCGTGGAAGCGGGTTAAATGTAGTGGCAATTCGTGGACCAGATCTAAGCTCACATTGACTGTGCAAGAGTCGCCATAACCAGTTGTTACACCATAAACCACGCCTTCTTCGTGCAGCAGGCTATCGATAAAGCGCGCACCTTTTTGTATATATTCTTGATAATCCGCAGCATCACAGAGCTTGACTGGTGCGCCCTTGGCGACGGCAACCACTTGTTCTAATGTAAGAAATTGACGGCCGAACTCAACAGTCTTTAAGTCTGATTGATTCTTTGAGTCGGCGGCTTGGGTGTGGCTCATGAATGACTAGTCCTGTCTGTCTTATGATCCTGCACTGGGATCTGCTGTGATGCTGATTCTGTTGTTACAGCATCGGCTTGTACTGAATTGGTTGATGCGCGTTCTAACTCGCTGTCTTTACGCCAGAAATCGAAGAAGTTAAACCATTGCAAAGGCTCGCGTCTGGCAAAGTATTCTAAACGCTCGCTGTAGCGATTTACCGCCTGCTGTAATCTGTCCATTCTGCCCGCCCTTGGGCCTTTAAGTGTTTCGGCGAAGTGCTCTAAATGCACCCGATAACGGCCCTGTTCCCGCAGGCAAAACATTAAAAATACAGGGCAATCGAGTAAACCTGCCAAAATAAACGGCCCTTGGGGAAACGCTGCGTCTTGCCCCATAAAGGGCGCATACATGACGCGACCTTGGGTATTCGGCGAGGTTCTATCGCCCGCGATCACCACCAGTTCACCGGCTTCTATCTTTTGCTGCAACAGCATAGACGTCGCGGGGTTAAGCTCGGTCACTTGAATAAGATTAAGCGTGCTATCTGGGTTTAACTGTTTGAGTACCTTATTGAAATTTTCCGCATGGCTCGTTAGCACCATGACGTTTACTTTGACTTTGCGCTGGTGGATGGAAATGGCGCGGCAGAGTTCTAAATTGCCAAGGTGCGACACCAATAACACGGCGCCTTTGCCGCTTTCGAGCTGGTCGGCCAGCACTTGGCGATCGGGGAAATCCACTTGGCTCAATTGGATGCGATCGCACCAGGCATCGATTCTATCGAGTGCGGCATTGCCAAAGGCTAAAAAGTGATTCAGGCTATCGCGCCAGCCTATGGGCTGATTGAGCTTAGGATGTTGCGGCTCAAGTACTTGTACGCGGCGCAGGAAGTCTAACGAGGCGTTACGGGTGACTTTGCCCGTGAGAAAGAAATAGCAAATCACAGGATACATAATGGCGCGGCACAACCAATGGCCGCCAATACGATAGCTCTCGGCTAACAGTTTGATGCCCCAGTAACTGCCGCGCTCCTTCATGCCCGACCAATGGGTGGCTGAAGTTGATGATGTTGCTGAAGTCAATTGTGTTGCTGACGAGCAATGGGAGTTTTGCGCGGCTTGTTGCTGTGATTTACGCTGCAACAGCCAAGGCAGGCGTTTGAGCATGCCGAAAAATAACTTGGTATGCAGTTTAGTGATGCGCACATTGTCGGCCACACCTTGAAAGTGACTAACACCACCTTCGGGATAAATCACCTTAGTCGGCTGGAATAAAATTTCTACCCCTTGCCAGTAGAGTTTGACGAGGATTTCAATATCAAAATCCATTCGCTCCGTTAATGCTTGCTGGCACAGTAATCGCTCGGTGGCGGCGAGGGGATAAACGCGAAAGCCACACATAGAATCTTGAATATCAAAGCTTAAGGTTTCGACCCACACCCAAAAATGGGTGATATAACGGCCATAAAGCCTGCCCTTAGGCACGGATTCATCGTACTCGGGTTTGCCTGAAATCAGCGCATCGGGTTTAGCCTGCGCCTTGGCTACCATAGCTGGAATATCGGCCAGATTGTGTTGACCATCGGCATCGACCTGCAGTGCATGACTAAAGCCATCGCGGTAGGCTCGGCGTAGGCCCGTCATCACAGCAGCGCCTTTACCACGGTTGTAAGGATGCAGCAGCAAAGTCACCCAAGGATAGGTTTGGGCTAAGGATTGCAGTAGATAACGGGTTTCGTCATTGCTGCCATCATCAATCAAATAACAGGGCAGATTAAATTGGGCGAGTTCGGCCAAGGTCTGGGCAATTGCGGCACTGTGATTGTAATTGGGGATCACTAAGGCGAGCTTGATGGGCGCCGACTCAACTAAGTCGCTGGGAGGTGTTAGCACTGGCTCGCCCCATCGCTGCTGTTAACTGGCGAGATATCGAAGGCGATACGACCTGACGCGTAGCGGTTTTCACCATCGCTATAGGCGAAGGTGAGTTTTCCCTTAGCCGCATTGTTGCTAATGCTTAAGGTGACTTCTTGCCCCGGCAGTATGAGTTGCTGAAACTTAAGCACTTCTAAGTTGGCTACGGCTTCGCAATAGCCGAAATATTGGCAGCCTAAACGCACCGCCCAATCTAATTGTGTCACGCCCGGTAGCACGGCTTGCTCGGGAAAATGTCCCTTAAAAGATTCAAGGTCGGCCGCCACTAACAGACGTAATTCAATGTTATCCATGCCGATATTGGAATGCAGGATCGGCGGTAAACTCGATTTAATCATGATCAAATAACTCGACTAACTGGGCAGTGACACGCTTACCCTGAGTGTTCAGCGGCAAAATATCGGGATAACGCCAGCGGCGTGGCAGGGTGACTCGCTCAAATTGCGTCAGTAAATGTGCTTTTAACGCATTGTTGATACTGAGTTTTCCCTGCTCTTGATGCACGCTGCGGCCCAGTGCGGAGAGGGTTACCACTGCGCCCAGTTGGGATTTAAACTGCGGCAATACCACAAGTGCGGCCTGCTCAACATAGGCGTGGCTGCAGAGTAGCGTTTCCATTTGCGCCAGCGATAGACGCTTCTCCTCAATCTTAACGATGCGATCGAGTCGGCCCTTGAGTCTAAACTGGCCATTTTCGGTTGGTTCGATTTTATCTTCGCAGCGCAACCATTCATCGTCGGCTAAATAGGGTGATTTAAGTAGCAAGGCTCCGTCGCTAGGATCTTGATCTATCGATATTCTGTCAAACACTTGCCAAGGTTCATCGGCCTCATGCTGACGGCGATAGGCGATGCCGCCCGTTTCTGTGCTACCAAAAATTTCGATGGGCAGATGGCCATAGCATTGGCTGATCCCCTGAGCCGCCGCAAAACTTAAGGGCCCGCCGGAGCTAAACACTAAGCTGGGTGAGCGCAGCTGCCGCTCGTGCTCTAAGGCCTTAGGTAAACGCGATAACTGGGCAGGGCTACTGATCAAACACAGGTTTGGCAGTAAGGCGGTGTAATAGCTTAAGGTTTCTGGGTATTCAATCTGCTCGCTTAAAAATGGCCGACTGGCGGCGAGTGGCCACAAAATCTTGAATAACAGGCCATAGATATGCTGGTGGGAAACCGTTGAAACCACACTGCAATGGGGTAAATGTTCGGCAAAGGTATGTTCGAGCACTGAGACTTCAACGTCTAATTGCTGAAGTGTTTTACGGATCGCCTTAGGTTCGCCACTGCTGCCGGAGGTAAATAGCACAAGTTCGCCGATAGCCTCGCTCGCCGGCCAAGGCTTGCTCGGTAGGCTCAGCTCTTTTCTCAGTAGAATAAAGGCCTGACTTTCACACAATGGCTTGTCCGACAATATGCCTTCAAACTGGTGGGTTAACTCGCTCAGCGTGCCCGTTTGGGTGTTGGCTGGTAAGATAATTTCCTTGCCGGCTAACAGCGCCGCACATAAACCCACAGCAAACAGATCGCTGGTATCACTCGCGAGCAGCCATTTTTTCTCTGGCGCGGCCAGCAGTTGCTCGTAAAAATACGCCACCTGATTGGTAAATAATGCACCTGTGACTATGTCGTGGTGATTAAAGCTGATCAGTTGTTGGGCAAAGGGCCCTTGGGTTAACCAGTTTTTGAGTAGCTGTGTCATGTTTTCTTCAACCAAAAGCTGCGATATAACCATTCCCCACCGAGGAGCAGTCCCATGAGTACGTATGCAATCAAACCGTTATACAAGGTCCAGGTTGCTAAGCTAGTAAAGCCAGCGGTGTAAGCCGCCATAGTGCCATTGAAGATAAATAAGCCGCACCAAAGTAGCGTGACTTTTTTAAGATACCCAGTGGCTTCATCCGGTAAATCGGGTTCTTTCAAACGGGCTAAACGTTCGATCATGCTAGGGCCAGTGTGCAGTGAATAACTGAACAGCGCCAGCATAGTGAGATTTATCACTACTGGGTAATACAGCAGCCAGTCACTGCGCTTGGTAAGATAACTGCCTGCCGTGAGCACAATCCCCACCAATAGTGGTAAAACTAATGTCTTAACCTTTTGCTTTTGTAGCATTAGCCGCACTATCAGCAATAAACACAGCACGAGCGCTATGGTGCCAGCAGGCAAGTAACTGAGCCCTAAATACACGGCAACGGGGTAGGCCAGCAAAGTTAGGGCGGTTAAGACCTGTAGCAAGGCTCGCATTAGGTTTTAACTAAACCTTCGATAGCATTAATCACATCATTGATTGTGCGAACTGATTTAAATTCATCGGGTTGGATCTTTTTACCTGTCAGTTGCTGCAGTTTTATCACTAAGTCGACTGCATCAATGCTGTCGAGATCGAGCTCTTCATACAGGTTAGCTTCAGGCGTAATCGCCTCGGCATCAATTTCGAATTCGTCCACTAAAATAGTGGTCAGCATAGCGAGGATTTGTTCACGATTTTGCATATTCCTCTCCTATGGACGCTGTGATTCGATAAAGCGAGCTAAGCTGGCAACACTGTGAAAATGGGCCTTAGTGGCATCCGAATTGGCTTCGATTTTGACATCAAATTTTTTCTTGATGGCTAAGCCGAGCTCGAGGGCGTCGATAGAATCTAAGCCTAAACCTTCGCCAAATAGCGGCGCATCGGTTTCAATATCATCAATGCTGACGTCTTCTAGATCGAGACAGTCGATGATTAACTGCTTTATTTCATTGTTTAAGTTCATAATTATTTTCGAGTTGTTGTTTATAGTAATGTTCAAGATCCCGCGTCAGCTGCCGGGCCATTTTTGCATGCTCACCTAAAGCCGCTTGGTACTTCTGGTAAGAAACGATTGTGCCGATTTCAACGGCCATTCCCATGGTTTGCCTTGGGATTTCATACCAAGGTTGCTCCTTTGTCAAACCACGCACATTGGTACGTAGCACCACAGGTAAAATATCCGCTTCGGCCCTTAAGGCTATATTGGCAGCGCCGCGGGCAAAGTGGTTAATGGTCGCACCGACCACCGTACGCGTGCCCTCGGGGAAGATGATTAAATTGGTGCCTCTTGCGAGCACTTCGCGGCAATCCTCTAGCATGAGTTCGGCGCCGCGATTGGGAATATAACCCGCGCAGGACACCACACCACGCAAAAATGGATTACGCCACAAAGCTTGTTTGACTATGCAGCCCGCATTGGGCATGAGACTTATCAATACCACCACATCGACTAAACTGGGGTGATTGGCTATGACGATAACGCCTCTGGCATCATGTAATTTTTGGGCATCGTGGCTGCTGACCTTAATCACACCTGCCCAAGTGAGCATGGCGACAAAGCCTTTGAACATTAAATGCACGGCTTTTTGGACTCGAATAATCCGCGCCTCTGGTGTGCCTGGCCAAAAACGCAGTAGCGGCAGAATGGTCAAGGAGCTTAATAAGCCGCCTAAGCCAAAGGCGATATAACAACTTACGCCACCTAGCCAACGTGGCACATAATTCAGCCCTTCGCGGCGAGTTTCTGGCAAGGTATATGCGGCATTGAGCATTGAATCTTCATGGCCCTTAGCGGCGTCATGGCTGTGGGCTGCATCAAACATGCTCAAGTCTCCAATGCCATTGGGATAAGCAGCCTGAAATATTTTGCGCCGTTGCTAGGGCGTGGATAAATGCACCATAGGTCAGCGGATTTAAAGCTGTTGCCTTAGAAATACGGCTCACTGTGAGCTTGGCCGAAGCGGGTGTATCGAAGGGCGCGAGCTGTAGGCCTAGGGCCAAAGGTAATTCAAATTCTTGGGTAAACTCATCGTACACAGGAGGCACTGGATCATCACCGAAGACCAATAACAATGGTTCTGGCGATTGATGTAATTGGGCGAAGGCTTCGACCATAGCTTGGGACAGGGTTTCTGTGCCCGCCGCAACTGAGGTTGAAGGCGCAGTATTGGCCGCCACTATGCCAAAAATGCCGCTGGCGGTGTTGTGCACTGACTGACTAAAACCTAAGGGCGATAAGGGCTGTTTGGCGATAATGTCTTCGAGTAGGCCAATGGTGCGCTGCAACTCTCCATGGCGCGAGGCAAAAATAGAGCGACAATTTGCAGGCATTTCGCACTGAAAACTCACCTCTAACATCATCTTAGTCAAGCGACTAAAACGGCGGCGCTGCATGGCGGGAATTTGTTTGAGTGCGGGAGCGGTGGTATCCGACTGTGGTGGCGTATCGAGATTGAGCTCAGCCGAACTCTCGCACCAAGTTTGCCAACTTTGATGGTGCTGATATTGGGGGGCCCAAGCGCCCCAAGAGAGAATGCTGAATGTTAGTTGCACTACTTTGCCTCGACACTAAATTTAAGCTGTCTTAGTTATCCCTAACTAAGTTAGAACATTAATGGATTGCCATACCATAGTGAGGAGTATACGCGTTAGAAGAATGACGCTCGAAATGCCCTCTACAGCGTGGTCATTCTACACTATGCCCTTTCTTTTTATGAAGCCATTTGCATTGTGCGGGTTAACGGAATGGGATCAAGTGCTGTGATTTACAGCACTTATTCGACATTGAGTAACAAACATCGCAGTGGCTATCTGATTTCGCAGACGCTTTAACTTACAGGTTAAAATGAAAAAAGGCGCACTGAGCGCCTTTGGGCATGAGCTTGATAACCTATTGCGACAATTGATTCTCGATTTTACGCAGCGCTACTTTCAACTTGCGAGTATTTTCTGGACCCATACGGATCAACAGTTTTTGTGCACTGGGTAGTGCCTCTAAGTTAGGGTCAACGAATTGATAGTTAACGCTAATTGAATTCAGCTCAATCGGATCTTCAATAATAGGTGCTGCGAGTAACATTTTAATCGCTTGCAGCATTCTGTCGTTAAATTTGGCGTTGCTGTAGCCGAGTTCAGTAAAGGCTTCTTCTAGGAGCGGCGTCAGTTGCTTGTAAGTTGTGATTAAGCTCTGTTCGTCCATTTTAGCAATCGAGTCAACATAGGCGTCGTATCTGTGGAACCCCTCAGGATTTAAATACACTTTGTTGGTTATTTCTGAGACTGAGAACAGCTTCTCTGGTCCTTTAAGTGGGCTAACTTTACGGGTTAATTCACCCTGGGCTAGGTTATCCACGAATACCACAAATTGGCGGACGAGATCTTGCTGCACTAACGAAGAACTCAGCACATTGTTATTGATCATGGCGAGGGCTTTTTGTTGCACAAATGCATCACTTTCAGCCAGCACAGGCACAGGTTCTACGACAACTTCAGGCTCTGCCACTGCAGTGGTTTCAGTGCTATTGGTGTTCGTTTCTGTAACGGCAGGCGTCGTCTCAGTGGTTTCAGGCTCTGGCGCACTTTCGAGCGTCATAGGTTCAGATGGCGGTGTTTCAGGCAATACAATAGGGGCGTTAGGGATGAGTTTAGGTGAGTCAGAATCACCGCTGTAGTAATAATATCCTCCGGCAGAAAGTAGCACGACGAGCACTATCGCAAAAAGCGCAAAGCGATTGCTGCTAGAAGAAGTCTCTTGAGGTGTTATTCTATCATCTTGATTAACTTGCATTTTACATCCTTCGCTTGAGTGTCAAGGTAACTTGGTGAATACATGCAGCTAACATTAAAGTGCAAGAGCGGGCTATTTGAAGGCCGCAGGTTCATTTTGCAAGTTTCCATGCGCTTGTCTATAGCGCTTAGCTGAACATAAACAATTTATTTCGAGTAAAGGCAGATGTTACGCCTCGTTCTTTACCCTTTAATATTTACGGCTTAAGCTTGCACATAGTGCTGTCTGTGCCCGAGCCAACGTAAAATAATTGCATCGACTTTTTCGGGGGCTTGCGCCATTACATGGCTCGCTAATTTCTGAATGTGTGGGATCAAAGCTTGATCGCGCACCAGATCGGCAATTTTGAGCTCAGCCAGTCCCGTCTGCTTAGTGCCAAGCACTTCACCTGGGCCACGAATTTCTAAATCTTTCTGCGCTATGATGAAACCATCATTGCTTTGTCTGAGTACACTCAGTCTTTGGGTGGCGGTATGGCTCAATGGCGCCTTGTAGAGTAACACACAATGGCTTGCGATGGCGCCTCGACCGACTCGTCCGCGCAGTTGATGTAGTTGTGCTAGACCTAAACGTTCAGGGTTTTCAATGATCATCAGGCTGGCATTAGGTACGTCGACGCCCACTTCAATCACGGTTGTCGCTACCAGTAGATGAATAATGCCTGCCTTAAAGTCAGCCATGATTTGCTGTTTCTCGGCGCTCTTCAACCTGCCATGCACTAGGCCAATATTGAGCTCGGGCAGGGCGAGGCGCAGTTCTTCGGCTGTGTCTTCGGCGGCTTGGCATTCGAGCACTTCGGATTCTTCAATCAGAGTACACACCCAATAGGCCTGACGTTTATCTGTGATGACGGCGTTACGCACCCGTTCAAGCACTTCGTTGCGGCGTGAATCAGCAATCGCCACTGTGGTTACTGGAGTTCGCCCCGGCGGCAGTTCATCGATAATGGATGTGTCGAGATCTGCATAGGCCGTCATCGCCAGCGTGCGGGGAATGGGTGTGGCTGTCATGATCAATTGATGCGGGTGGAAACCTTGGTTCACGCCCTTTTCCCGCAGGCCTAAGCGTTGGTGTACGCCGAATCTGTGTTGCTCATCGATAATAATTAACGCGAGTTTGCTAAAGACCACATGCTGCTGGAAGATGGCATGGGTGCCAATCACCATTTGGGCTGCGCCGGATTCAATATCCGCAAGGGATTGGGTTCTGGCCTTGCCTTTAAGTTTTCCCGCCAGCCAACCGACTTTAAGTCCGAGTGGCTCAAACCAAGCGGCAAAGTTAGTTGCATGTTGCTCGGCCAATAACTCGGTCGGTGCCATCATGGCAACTTGATACCCGTTTTCAATCGCTTGTAATGCCGCCATCGCCGCGACTAAGGTTTTACCTGAGCCCACATCCCCTTGCACTAAGCGCATCATAGGGTGCGGTTTTTCTAAATCTTTGCCTATATCAGCCACGACTCTTTGCTGGGCGCCAGTCGGCTTAAAGGGCAAAGCCGCGAGGAAGGGATTGAGCAACTGCCCCGTGGCCTGCATGGTGACAGCGGCATCTAAATTACTGCGCTGCCTTAGGCGTAACATGCTGAGATTGTGGGCGAGTAATTCTTCCTGCACGAGTCGTTGCTGGGCTGGGTGTTGGCCTAGCTCTAAATCGAACTGAGAGATCCCCGCAGGAGGACGATGTAGCGTCTGCAGCGCTTGTTTAAGGCTGATGTTGTTAGGTTGCAATTGTGGTGGCAGCAGCTCAGTTAAGCCACCCTCTTCCAGCAATACCAAGGCTTGCTCCGTCAGCTTTAGCCAACTCGCCTGTTTTAAGCCCTCAGTCGTGGGATAAATCGGCGTTAGGGTATCACTCAGGTGAACATCTTCACCGGGATACACCACTTTATATTCTGGATGCACTATCTCAGCTTGATGACTACCACGGCGCACTTCACCGTAGGCGCGGATCATCAAACCATTTTGCATGGCATTACGCTGAGCAACGGAAAAGTTAAAGAAGCGCAGGCTTAAGCTGCCCGTATCGTCGCGCACATTGCAGACCAGCATGCGCTTGCGGCCTTGGATGATTTGTGTCGATTGGATTTCAGCTTCTATAGTGCCATAACCGCCTAGGCTGAGGGCGGCAATGGGATAGATTTGGGTTCTATCTTCGTAGCGCAGGGGTAAGTGAAACAGCAGATCTTGTACTGTTGTGATGCCGAGCTTTGCGAGTTTCTCCGCGACCTTTTTGGCGACGCCTTTGAGGTCGGTGATCGGAACAAGATCCAATTGCTGCAAGTCGTTAGCACTCAATCACTGTGAATTTATACATATATTAACAGAGAATAAGCTTAAGGCAATCTCAAGGGGAATTAGGGTGTTATCAAATTTTGTTTGGAAGCATAGCTAATATCTTTCTGCGACCTTAAGGCTGCAAAATTGTTGATAAGATATCGTTAGGCTGAAAGCGTGGTTAACTGTGAGTGTTATTACAACCAGCCTTTTTGTTTGGCGATGCGCGCTGCATCGATTCGATTGCTGGCATTGAGTTTGGCTATGGCTTCTGAGAGGTAGTTGCGAACAGTCCCTTCGGCGATAAAAAGAGTTTCGGCGATGTCGGAGGTGGATTTGCCTTCGCTAGCGAGGCGAAGAGCGCGGCGTTCTTTGTCGTTGAGCGGGTCGACATCGCCAATCGCCATCATGGCAAGTTCAGGATCGATCACTCGTTTTCCCGCCATCACTTGTTGAATCGCGTTGACTAAGGTTTCCGAGGGCGCATCTTTAAGCAGAAAGCCGCCCACACCCGCTTCGATGGCACGTTTAATATAGCCCGCACGGCCGAAGGTGGTAATGACCACTATCTTGGTTTGGCTATGTTGCTCCTTTAACCATGTCGCCAGCTCTAAGCCTGTGCGGCCGGGCATCTCGATATCCGTTAGCAAGAGATCAAAGCTTTGCTGTTTGAGTAAGCTTAGAGCTTCGTCGCCGTCACTCGCTTGGGTGATACTAAAACCCCCTGCAAGCGTGAGGAGTGCGGCGAGTGCTCCTCGCACCATAGCTTGATCTTCCGCCAATAAAATCTTCATTAATGTGTTGCTCCCTGCAAAGGTAAACTGACGGTAAAGGTATATCCCTGTTCGAGATTATAGCTCAAGCTGCCACCTAAACTGTCGAGACGCTCGCGTATACCTGTGAGGCCATTACCCTCTATAAAAGGTTTGGCCGCGGCATTGTCTTTGACTTCGAGCAGCAGGCGGTCTGATTGCTTAGAAAAGTGGATAGAGCATTCACTTGCACCGCTATGGCGGAGAATATTATTAATAAGTTCGGTGAGGATCAAACTCAGTTGGCTTTCTGTGCTTGCACCTAGCTTGGGTAGCTCACCACTGAGCTCGACACTTAAGCCTTTATCCCTTAAGGATTTACAAAGCTGCGTCACGCAACTCTCTAGGCCCTTGTGTTTGTAGTCTGACACTGTGTGGCGGATCTGGCTTAAACTTTCCCTCGCAATTTGTCCTAGCTCAATCAATTGGGTTGATGCGAGTTCATATTCTTGTTTTGCGATAAGCTTTTCGGCTAGCTCAGCCTTAAGGGCGATGGAAGAAAGGCTATGCCCCATAATGTCGTGTAGATCCCGCGCGATACGTTCACGCTCAAGCATAGTGGCCAAGGTGGTAATTTCTTGGGCACTTTGCTGTTCTTTCAATTTATGCCGATAACGTCTGCGTTCGGCGACACCAAACATGCCCACGCCGAGCACTAATCCCGAGCCGTAAAGCGGAAAGTAGTAACTGTTAAAGTGGTAAATCTCATTGAGGGCAAACAACAGGCCGATGAGTGCTGTAATAGCCAACAGACAGGTCCGGAGAGGATAAAAAAAGCCAATGAAGAAAGCGGCAAAGGTAAATAGCGAGATAGAGCCTGGGTTGATTGGTGTGATCGCTATTGCTATGGCCACCATAATGAGAATGGGCAGATAGGCGCTACGGCTATTGCACTTATAAGTCCAAAAATAACTGGCAATAAAAGGGATTAACACAGCAAAACTGAGGGCGATTTTCCAACTTGGATAGGGATTTATGGCAAGTGGGATCAGATAAAACACTAAGTTTATCAAATACACCCAAGCAAGTTTTCGTTCGAGCTGAAGGGGAGTGCTTATCATGATGCCTCTGTGTCACTGAGTTGGTTGTTGAATGCCC
The DNA here is from genome assembly GCF_036245925.1 of Shewanella sp. M-Br. Classification (NCBI taxonomy): domain Bacteria; kingdom Pseudomonadati; phylum Pseudomonadota; class Gammaproteobacteria; order Alteromonadales; family Shewanellaceae; genus Shewanella; species Shewanella sp. M-Br. Next base: position 25,704 of record NZ_BJBV01000029.1, on the reverse strand, counting down.
ACCGATGGCATCTTGTTTTAATTTATTCTTTTTAGGGATTGGCGCTATCGTCAGCGCCATAGATCCCCGTTAACAACTTTGTCTATTTTGCACTTAATTGCTGATTTTTTTGAAGCAAAAATTTTGCCCAACCGTAATCTGCTTGTACTTTGATCGCTTGTTGCCAATCTTCAATCGCGCCTTGGCTATCGCCTAATTCCTGTTTAGCGAGCCCGCGCCACGTGTAAGCTTCGGCTTCACCCCAGCAAATGTTGTCGCAAGGCTGGGCGAATCTTTCTATGGCTGTAGTGGCTAAGGTCTTAGCATTTTGCATGCTGCCGCCAAATATGGCTGGCGTGTTATAGGCGGCGATGGCTTTAACAAGCGCTACCCGTGGATTTTGTGGTTCTAATTGTTCGGCACTGGCAATCGCCTTGGCGGATTTCATGCCGAGCGTTGCACCTTTGCTATTGTCTAAGGCGATTTGCATGCCATAAACCGACGATAATAGCGCGAGGGATTCTGCATTCGCTTGGCTGGTTTCGAGTGCTTCTAATGTGGTTTGCGCTGCACTCAGTGCGCTGCTAGCGAGTGTTTTCTGCCCCATTACATTGGCACTGATGGCTAAGCGATAGTTCGCATAGGCTTTATCATAATCTTGAGTGCTGCCGCTGAGTTGTTGTAATTGCGTTAGATTCATCGCATTCGAGGCCGCGTCTACGTTGGTGATGCTAGTGTTTGATGGCGTTGCTGCAAACGAGTGAGTACTGATAAGCACAAAGCTGGAGGCGAGGAGTAATGTTTTCATGGTATTTCCTTATTGAGTGAGTTTCCCAATGTTTGGGTACGGGCTCATTATCAGAAATTCGATAGAAGAAGTGCAGACACAAAGGTCATGGCTTTGGCATGACAAATGTCATCAGTTGAGTTGTGTGCTTATATTTTTTATGAGGTGTGCTTTAAAGAAGGTGCGTGATGAATAAAGGACAGCAATACCTAGAGAGCAAAACACCGGAGAGGCTCCGGTGTTTTTTTATCGTAAATGAGCAGCTAAGTGTTATACCACAGCTTGAGTGCTCGCTTGGTTTATTAGGTAGCCCAAGTAACCTAAGTAGCACAGTAGTAATACTGAACCTTCGCGGCGGCCAATACGAAATCCTGTCCAAGCGAAAGGTAAAATCATGATGGCAAATGCCAACATCACGATGAAATCAAAGGGTTGGAAGCCAAGTGATGATACCGGCTGTACTATTGCAGTAATACCTAAAATACCCAAAATATTGAATATGTTAGAACCGACAACGTTACCTATGGCTATGTCACTCTGACCTTTCAGTGCCGCTAGAACAGAAGTTACTAACTCTGGCATACTGGTACCAATCGCCACGATCGTTAAGCCGATAATGACTTCACTGATACCGAAGGTCTTGGCTAAATCTACTGCGCCGTTGACAAACAAAATACCGCCACCGACTAACATACCAATACCGACTAAGATAAATAGGGCTGAAAGTAGCGGATTATTTGGACCCGCTTCAATCTCTTCCTCTTCATTACCATTTTTCGAGCTGATGTAACTAAAGGCTAAATAACCGAACAGTAGTGACAGCAATATCACACCGTCAATTAGGCTGAGCTCGCCATCTAACAAGAGTGCCCAGAACAACATGGAAGCCAATATCATCAAAGGGATATCACGCTTTACGACTTGAGATTGCACTTGAATAGGGCGGATAAGTGCCGTGATGGCTAAAATCAAACCTATGTTAGCAATGTTAGAGCCAATAACGTTACCTAAGGCGATACCGCTGTTTCCTGCTAGAGCAGATTTTACACTCACAGCCAGTTCTGGTGCGCTAGTACCAAAGGCTACAATAGTTAAGCCTATGATAAGTGGCGTAATACCTAAACGTAGAGCGATAGAACTCGCGCCACGAACTAGGGCTTCAGCGCCTAAGGTTAAAATAATAAAACCGCCAATAATCGATAGTGTAATTAGCATCGTTAGACTCTGTTAAACCTAATATTGAATGGAAAAGTACAAGGGAATTGCCCCTTGGCCGACTGGCGCACATGATACGTGGTTTTATCGGATTTTGACAGAATATGTCATAAAAAAGCACACCCTAGGCGTGCTTAGTTTTAGCTGATGACCATACTCGCCAACTGATTGTTTGGCCTAGTTATTTTTGAGTTAATTCATCTTCCCAGCGGACTTGGGCGCCACGAATGCCGTCAACTCGTTCGCTAAAGGCTTTTTCAAGCACATGGCGTTTGATTTTGAGGGTAGGTGTGAGCGCATCATTTTCAATCGTCCAAGGATCACTGACCACGACAATCGCATCGACATGTTCGTGTGACTCTAAGTGCGGATTAACGCTATCGAGTGTCGCTTTGAGTGAGGAGCGGACTTCTTCGCGGGCTTGTAGATTTGCCCCTTCGGATAACTGCACTAGTGCGACGGGATGTGGCAGACCAGAGCCAATCACGCAGATCAGTTCAACATGGGGATCCTGCGCCAATTTACGTTCGATAGGCACGGGCGCTACATATTTGCCCTTGGCGGTTTTAAAGTTGTCTTTCACTCGGCCAGTAATAGTGACACAACCATCGGCATCAATTGAGCAGAGATCGCCTGTGTGGAAGAAACCATCAGCATCGAATGCCGCTGCAGTAGCTTCAGGCTGCAGATAATAAGCTGTCATTAATCCTGGACTCTTGAGCAGTAGCTCACCATCCTCGCCTTGGCGGATCTGGCAATCCTCAACTGGGCGGCCAACAGTACCAATTTTACGCGCATCAAAAGGATAGTTGATGATCGAATAGGCACAGTTTTCTGTCATACCCCAAGCTTCGCAGATATTAAGACCAATACTGTGATACCAGTGGATCAGTGATGGCGGAATAGGCGCCGAGCCAGAGCCGAGTAGACGACAATGGTTTAAACCTAAACCCTTATGGATTTTGTATTTCACAAAGCTGCTAAGCAGTGGGATTTTCAGCAATAGATTAAGTTTACTGACCCCAATTTTGTCGATAATGTTTTTCTGAAACAGGCTCCATAACCGTGGTACCGAGAAGAATACCGTTGGTTTTGCCCGTTGAACATCGACAACGAAGGAGTCGAGACTTTCAACGAAAGCCACCACACTACCTGAGTAGAAGGATGATCCTTCAATCGCAACGCGCTCAGTGATGTGGGCTAAGGGTAAATAGGATAAAAGTCTATCGTCGCCATCGGTGCGCAGGTCACGGACTACCGCTTGGCAAGTCCAGCCATAGCTCGCGAAGGTTTGAATCGCGCCCTTAGGTTGGCCAGTTGAGCCAGAGGTATAGATGAGTGTCATCACTTGATCTGGAGTAGGCAGCGGGGCATTAACTAAGGGGTAGCCTAGCTTAAGTAATTGTTCCCATTGATATTGTGCTGGCATCGTATCATAGGGCATGGCAAGGCGAAGTAGCTCGCCGCCGACACCAGCCTCTTGGTCTGCCCAATGGTCAAGCTTGCCGAGAAAAATGGCTTTTGCGCCACTGTGTTGCAGCACATAGCGAATAGTATCTGTGTTGGCGGTAGGGTAAATAGGTACGCTGACATAGCCGCCGTGCATCAACGCGAGGTCGGTGATAAACCATTCGGCACAGTTTTTAGAGAGAACGGCAATTTTATCACCACGCTCTAAGCCTAAGTGATGTAAGGCTCCGGCAAGTTGTTGAACTTTTTCTTGAACTTCAGCCCAAGTAAAATCAAGGAATTGACCCTTGATCGGTTGGCGTAAATAGACTTGGTCCCCCTGAGTATTAGCCCAGTGCGCCAGCATTTCAATTGGCGTCTTAATCGCTGTATCCATTGGCAATTCCCTGTTATTTATTGTTCTTTTGGCTGTACCCAGTATGGCGAGTTTTGTGAGCTCGCGCAAATAGTTTACAAGATTGTAAAATATGAGAATGGAGCGCAAAGCCTACAAGTTGAGTGTTATACCAATCGTATTAAATATCTGTTCATTCAGCGGGAGTTCAACGCGCTTTAGACAAGGCGAAGGCTTGAAGGCATAGTGGTGCTCTGTCGAAAGCCTTAAACGCAGTATAAAGCGCGTTGCCATGTAGTGAACATCAGCCGCCCTTCGGGAGCCACACAGGCATCCCACTCCGGTGTTGCATTGACTTAAAAGGGAATAACCATTTCTGCGTCAATGCGCCTTGGATTGAAATGCCTGTGAGGCTCTGAACTGATTAGATATTTAATGTGATTGGTATGAAAGCAAGATGAAGAGAGTGGCGAGCGGAGTGTTGGATTGTGTTGGCAACAAAAAGGCGCCGTAGCGCCTTTTCGTTTATAGAAGGTGAAATGCTAGCGCTTACAGCTCCATCACACCGTCCATTTCAACTTGAGAATCCTTCGGCAATTGCTTCACGCCGATAGCAGCACGGGCTGGGTATGGCTGGCTGAAGTAACGGCTCATGATTTCATTTACTTTAGCGAAGTGGCTTAAATCAATCAGGAAGATGTTGAGCTTAACGATATCGTTGATTGAACCACCCGCAGCAGTACAAACCGCCGTTAGGTTTTCAAATACTTGCACGACTTGTGCTTCAAAATCATCGCTGACAATTTGCATTGTGCTTGGCACGAGCGGGATCTGGCCAGATAAATACACTGTGCTGCCGATTTTAACCGCTTGTGAATACGTGCCTATGGCCGCTGGGGCGTTTTCGGTCGCTATGATGATTTTTTCTGCCATGACGCTCTCTCTAGTGTTGAGTTAATTAACGATTACGGGATGTGCGCAGTACTTCGGGTAGTACCCTAATTCGGCGCATCACGTTGGCTAAATGGATCCTGTCTTTCACCGAAATCCGCAGGTTGATCAAATACACGCGACCATCGCGTTCTTCAGTGCTGAGGTTGTGAATGTTTGAACCTTCGGCGGCAATGATCGAGGTGATCTTCGCCAGTGCACCTTGGTGGTTAACAATTTCCACCCGCAGATTGGCTTGGTAATCAACGCCTTCAACATTATCCCATTGTACGGGAATATATTTGTCTGGCTCGCCTTGATAACCACGAATATTGGCGCAGTTTTCCATGTGTACCACTAAGCCCTTACCTTGGCTCACGTGGGCTATCACGGCATCACCTGGGATGGGGCGGCAACAGTTAGCAAAGGTAACGAGCATGCCTTCGGCGCCACGAATTGGCATCATGTGGCCGTCGCGACTCTCTTGATTCTCAAGATTATCGCCAATCAAACGCTGGGCGATAACAATACTCATGGCATTGCCAAGGCCGATGTCGGCGAGCAGCGAATCGAGCGTGGTATGTTTAGTATCGCGGATCACTTTTTCAATCTGCTCAGGCGCAATGCTATCGAGTTTAGTTTTGCCTAGCGCATGGTTGAGCAGGCGGCGACCGAGTGCAATCGCATCATCACCTTTAAGGCTTTTCAGCACTTGGCGGATTTTAGCGCGAGCCTTGCCAGTCACCACAAAGTTTAACCAAGCGGCATTCGGACGCGCGCCTTTGGCGGTAATGATTTCAACGGTTTGGCCTGAAATTAACGGTTGGCTAAGCGGATACGCTTGGCGGTTAACGCGGGCTCCGACGCAAGTATTACCCACGTCCGTATGCACTTCGTAGGCAAAGTCTACCGCGGTTGCATTCACGGGCAATTCCAGAATGCGACCTTCAGGGGTGAACACATAAATCTCTTCAGGGAAGAGTTCAGTCTTCACGTTTTCAACGAATTCGAATGAGGTGCTGGCGCTTTGTTGTAATTCCAACAAGCTTTGCATCCACTTACGGGCACGCACTTGAGTCGTCGTGCCTTGGCCTGTTTGCGCCCCGCCTTTGTAGGCCCAGTGTGCAGCTACCCCTTTGTCGGCCATCTGATCCATATCTTCGGTACGAATTTGGATCTCAACGGGCACGCCATGTGGACCAAATAAAGAGGTATGGAGTGACTGATAACCGTTGGCTTTAGGGATAGCGATATAATCTTTGAAACGACCGGGACGAGGCTTATAAAGTCCATGCATGGCACCGAGTACGCGATAACAAGTGTCGATGGAATCGACTATCACCCTAAAGGCGTAGATATCCATCACTTCTTGGAATTGCAGTTCTTTACTCTGCATCTTGTTATAGATGGAGTAGAGGTTTTTCTCGCGACCTTTGACTTTCCCTGGAATACCCGCATCGTTTAAGCGCGTATACACAGCGGCTTCAATGCCTTGGATCAATTCTTTGCGATTCCCACGGGCGGCTTTAACGACTTCTTTAAGCACCCGATATCGCATGGGATAATAAGCTTGGAAACCTAAGTCTTCTAACTCGGTCTTGATGTTATGGATACCGAGACGGTTAGCGATGGGCGCGTAGATTTCTAAGGTTTCGCGGGCGATACGGCGACGTTTGTCGGGACGCAGTGCGCCTAAAGTACGCATGTTGTGGGTTCTATCGGCAAGCTTGATGAGGATAACGCGGATATCCTGCGTCATCGCCATCATCATTTTACGGAAGTTTTCAGCCTGGGCTTCTTTCTTGTCGCGAAATTTAAGCTTATCGAGTTTTGACACGCCTTCGACGAGTTCGGCCACCGCGACACCGAATAGTTCGGCTAAATCGTCTTTGGTGACATGGGTATCTTCGATAGTGTCGTGGAGCAGTGCTGCCATCAGCGTCTCATGATCAAGACGCATGTCAGCAAGGATGCGGGCAACCGCAACCGGATGAGTAATATAAGGTTCGCCACTCGTGCGCATTTGCCCTTCGTGGGCATCGCGCGCAATCTGGTACGCCTGCTTGAGCAATTCTACCTGTTCAGGTTCTAAGTAACCGGAAGCAGACTCCTTTAGACCTTCAAACAGATACAAGTGGCAGCTCTCCTTTTACCTAAATAGGTTTTTACTCAAAAACTATAATGAACGACCTTCAGCAATGGCTGCAACCGCTGCAATTTCAGCTGCTTCACGTTCACGCACCGTTTGACGCTCATCGGCATCTAAGGTGTGAGCATTAACTAAACCTAGTTCGATTTCACGCAGGGCGATAACCGTGGGTTTGTCGTTCATCTCTTCAACCATAGGGTCTTTACCCTGCACGGCGATTTGGCGAGCACGACGCGCCGCAACCAAGATCATATCAAAACGGTTGCCGATTTGTTCTACGGCGTCTTCTACAGTTACGCGAGCCATGTGTTGAAACTCCAGTTTATCTAGGGAAAAAATGACGCAAAATTGTACACTATGACAGCTATCCTGCCAACAGATCGTGAAGCATATCATTTTGCGCGTGGATCTGACTAGCACCTGTTAAGCGCTGACTGCGAATGATGGCACGCAAATCGGCTAAGGCAGTGTCAAAATCGTCGTTGACGATAATAAAATCATATTCTTTATAGTGGGACATTTCCGATACGGCTTGTGCCATACGGCTGGCGATAACATCGCTACTGTCTTGTCCGCGACCAGTGAGGCGGCGCTCTAGCTCGGCTTTAGAGGGTGGTAGAATAAACACACCAACGGCCTCTGGCATCACGGCTTTAACTTGTTCGGCACCTTGCCAGTCGATATCGAGGAAAACATCGATACCTTGGGTGAGCGTATGCTCGATCACATGGCGCGAGGTACCATAGTAATTGCCGAACACTTCTGCCCATTCAAAAAAGGCATTTTCAGCAATTAAGGCTTTGAATTGCTCAACATTAACGAAGTGATAGTGTTGACCATCAACTTCGCCTGGGCGTGGTGCGCGGGTGGTATGAGATACCGAAACCTGCATGTCGGCTGGCTTGTCTTTAAGCAAGGCTGAAATCAACGAGGATTTACCTGCGCCACTTGGCGCCGACACAATAAATAAATTTCCGCGTGCGGTCATGAGCTAAATATCCAATGGGTTAACGCAAGAAGGGCCCAGAAAGCCGAGTATTATACCGATTTTGACCATAGAAATACTAGGGCTTGTTGGCTGGCAATTTAAGCCTATTTTAGATTTACTTCGATATTATGTGCATTTTTATCCGACTTGGGTCGTAGGCACTGACAATTGCGGGTAAATTGGTTACGCTCGTGCGAATAAGGCAATGAGTGTCTTTTTGTATCTCGTTTTTATAACAATAAAGGAAGGGTCGTGCTGTTAAAATCTCTTTTCTGCCTTCACGGGCGTGATTCTCGTCCCCGTTTTGTCGCAATCAGTGTTGGCGTTTACGTCTGTATTGCATTTGCAGCCGCTGCTTTTGGGGCTAATTTTCTGATGTATTTGCTGGCATTGTTGGGTCTACCTTTATTAGGGCTCACCAGTTTGCGTCGTTTGGCCGATGCCGATAAGTCAAAAGGCTTGATTGGCGTATTTCTATTGCCGTTAATAATTTTCATCGGCCTGCTAGCGGCCGGTGTGCATATTGCCTTAATTGGATTGAGTTTAGTGTTAGCCGCGGGACTGACATTTTGGGGCTGGCGCTTTCCTGCACCAACGATAGTGGATTATCGCTACGGTTATTTCGGTCCTGAGCTGGATGCACCAACATCACAGGCAATGCCTAGGCGCCGTGTGGAACCGACTATCGTTCCTAAAACCATAGATCCTAAAATAGTAGATCCTAACACTATAGACCCTAAAGCCATGGCATCTAAAACTGCCATAGATCCTAACATCATTGACCCTAAACCTATTGTTGCTCAAGACGTTGCCGTAAGACAATCGGCAAAATCTACCTCTCATATTCAAGCACAACCTCAAGCTGAAAGGCGTGAGCCGCATGTTGAGCAGCTTCATGCCCAAACCATTAGCGCTGAGACTGTGTCTGAGCCAGAGGTCGATTTGTCTACCCATGTTGAATCTGTTTTAACATCGCCGAGGGTTGAGCCGAGTGTTAGCGCGGCGGAGGCAGAGCGAGAGGCGTTGCGTCAAGATGAGCTGCGCTTTGATGCGTTAACTCGAATGACGCAGAATCCTGCCGATTTTGTGATACCAGGCAGCCATGCAGATTTCCGTCCCGCTAATACTAGCCGCGTTGAACAGACCCACATTGAGTTGGTCGATGTCGATGTGGACAATGTTAATTTGAAACATGTCGACTTTACTGCGGCGCAATTAGATCCTGCCGAGCGTAGTGCTGAACCCGGTTGGCGTTTTACCGCCGAAGAAGATGACGAGCCTGACAGCTTTAACGATAGAGATCATGCCGAAGAAGTGCGTCAGCGCCGCGCCGAAGCAAAAGATTCTGGTTCGATGACTGAGCTATTTCGCGGTTTATTTGAGTTTTTGGCGCCACTAAAGCGTTTCTTGGTGTTGCCTAAGATTAAACTGCCGAAAGTGGAACGCCGTTATTGGCGCCCAGCAGGAATTGGCTGTGGTGTGGTGCTATTGATTGCCTTGGTGTGGGGACTTTGGCCAAATGGTGATGCAGAGACGGGTGATGGTGCAGAAGTTGTCACAGTTAACGCGATTGCGCCCTATGCGGGTGAGCGGGTGACGCTCGCGTTACCGGACGGTTTTTCTGTGGCGCTGGAGGATGACATCTTGATCATGCGTTGGCTCGGTGAGAAAGGTAAAGCACAAAACCTGTGGTCCTTAGCGACGGCAAAGGGAGATAAAACTTGCAGCGTCTTATCCTTTAACAATGGCACTGACTATCGCCCTGTGACTGTGGATCTGAAAGCGGATTCCGCTTCAGAGGCGCGATTCTCACCACTCGATACTCAGGCCATCATTATTGATCTCGCTCGTCGAGGTAATATTAGCCTGTGTGGTTATAAGTTCAGTCTTAAGGGCAGCCAAGCGATATTGGAACAAAATCGCACCTTTGGCGATTATATTGCTCGTTAAAAAAGTCTGCAGCTAAGTCGATAAAAATTCTGCTTAAATGCTAGTCACAATTAGAGGGGTAGATTACACTTTTGCTCCTCTTTTTCTCAAACCGTACTTTAGGTTGTTTAGGTCGCTGCGGTTTGGGGGAACACCTTTAAATTTGAACTGAATATATCAATCCAGCATGAATACAGAATTGACCTTAGTCATTATGGCTGCGGGGCTAGGTAGTCGCTTCGGCGGCGATAAGCAATTGGCGGCACTCGGCCCCGCGGGTGAACCCATGTTGGTGCTATCAATCATGTCGGCCATTCGCAGTGGTTTTCAGCGTGCTGTGCTGGTGATCCGCCCAGAGTTAGAAAGTGAATTAACTGAGATCCTGACACGATTTTTGCCAGTCGATTTTGAATATCATTTTTGCTATCAAGTCTTAACGGATTTACCCGAAGCGGCGCAGTTGGCGGATCTTAGCCATAGGCTTAAACCTTGGGGTACGGCCCATGCACTCTGGAGTGCGCGCTATCTCGTTAAAGGGCCAATGGCCGTTATCAATGCAGATGATTTTTATGGTGATAGCGCTTTTGCTTCCTTAGCCAAAGGCTTAAGCACGAGGCCAACCGAGTGGATGATGGTGGCCTATCCCATAGAACTCACATTGTCGGAACACGGTGGCGTTAATCGTGGTTTGTGTCAGGTTGAAAATGGTCAGCTTAAATCGGTCGCCGAATGGCTCAATATCGCCGAGCAAGCTGGCCACTTAATGGGTGATGGCCCGCAGGGTCATGCTAATTTGCCGGCGCAGTCCTTGGTCTCTATGACATGCTGGGGCTTCTCCCCAAACATATTTGATGTTATTAAACGTGAATTAACCGAATTTATCGGGCAACAGGGTCAACAACCTAAGTCTGAATGCTATTTACCCGCCATAGTACAAGCGGGAATTGAGCAAGGTTTGCCTGTGTATGTCGATGTTGCCTGTGAGCCATGGCTTGGTGTGACTTATCCGCAGGACACTGTCTGGGTAAAACAAAAATTAACGGAGTTATTGAGTGATTAAACTCATCAGGCAGTCAGTGTTGCCTCATTTTGGTATTGAATCTGCCGAGGCGAAAATTTCTGCCCTCGGTAATGGCCACATCAATGACACCCTTTTAGTGCGTTGGCCTGCGGGCGAATTGGTATTGCAGCGAATTAACACTGAGGTATTTAAAACACCCAACGCTTTGGTCTGCAATGCCGATAAAATTAGCCATCATTTATGCACTAAGTCATTGCAGCAACAATACGGCCTTAAAGTCGTTAGCCCATGTTTAACCCAAGAGGGTGAGCTGGCTATCGATTTAGGCGAGCAAGGATTTTGGCGCGCGATCAGTTACTTGCCTCATAGTCTCAGCATTGAAGTGGTTAAGTCGGAACAAGAAGCGGAAATGGCGGCTAAGGCCTTTGGGCATTTTGCCTCAGCCTTGAGTGATTTTGATGCGACAGAGCTTGAAGATGTGATCCCCCAGTTTCACCATTTACCGGGACGCATGGCCTTACTAAAGCAGGCCGCTGAACTCGATAGTCAACATCGCTTAGCGCTCTGCCGTCATTGGGTCGATTACGCGTTATCTCAGCAGGCTTTGCTGGATGAACTTGCAGAAATATCGCCAAAGCTGCCGCTACGAATTTGTCATAACGACACTAAAATCAATAACATGCTTTTTGATAAACGCGACATGTCCAGCATGGCGATTATCGATTTAGATACCTGTATGAAAGGTCATCTTATGTATGACTTCGGCGACATGGTCCGCACTTTCTGCTCGCCAGAGGAAGAAGACTCTACGACCTTGGATAAAGTCCAAGTGCGCCAAGACATCTTCGCCGCGATTTGCCGTGGCTACTTGAGCGAGTTGGGTGACGTTTTAACGGAAGACGAAAAGCGCAGTCTGTGGCTCGGTGCTCGGGTGATTTGTTTGATGATAGGTGTTCGTTTTTTAACGGATTATCTTAACGGTGATGTGTATTTCCATATCCACCGCGAAGGCCATAATTTAGACCGCGCCGCGAACCAGTTTACCTTGTACCAAAGCTTGCTCGACCAAGAGACTGTGCTTAAAGCTAATTTCTAATTCAGCGCTTGGATATCTGTGTATTGGTATCTGTGTACTGATCCAATGCATTGTTAAAGCGTGTAGTCGAAAAACTTACGGCTTTGTGGGCCTGCGCTATTGGTGTTGACCTTGTTGGGGTGTTTATATTCGCCCCAACTTGCCACGTTGCGGCCCACGTTAAGTTTAGGGAAACTCAGTGGCTCGCTTAAACCTAATGCGACATCGCTATTCTCCGCGTTTGCTTCCATTCCCAAAAATTGCAGTAACTGACTTAAGCTTCCTGCATGGCTAACATCGATTGAAATAAAGTCTTCCCGCCCATTAAAGTAAGCGAACACTTCTTGCTGATGCTTTTGATAACAAGCAATTAAGTGCTCACTGCTGGCAGGTTCCGCCACTTTATCTATGGCGAAAGTATGCCTAAAACTGCGCTTTAATATTGGATGGAAGCGGCCCGTTTTTTCATCCAAATGGGGCGCCATTTTACCAAGTAACATCTGCATTGACGGCAACCAAGTATTGATATCGCGGTCGAGATAGACAAACACAGCCTCGGGAAATAATAAATCCAACTGCTTATAATCGCTGAAACAAGGCGTGTCAGACACGGCGTCGGCCAGCATAAATGCCTGTTTAGTAAAGGCCATGTGCGCCACTTTTAGCCCTTGCTCCAATAGCGCCACACTCACACTCGTGGTGCCCGTGCGTGGCAAACCTATGATAAAGACCTTCTGCTTTTTCACCTTTACCTGTTCGTCACTGAGCGCATTCGATTGGACTGGATGCATTGCATCTGGCGTCGCAATCGGTGAATGACCAATATGCTGCGCATTGCCGATACGCTGTGCATTAGCAGTACATTGTACGTGAGTAGAGGTTGGTGAATTGTTGGCGTTATCAGGCATAGGTTAGGCTCAGAATGTGTGTCAGCGGTGCGGTAAAGCCGTAAGTTTTAACCTCGGCGTTTCACATTGGCGTATCAAATCAGCGGCGGCATTATATCTCAGCGCGAAGGCTTTGTCGGTAGTATACCCAAACAACCTGAAGATGCAGGATTCAGCGGGAGTTTAACGCACTTTAGGCAAGGCGGTTATTTGCAGACCTAGCGGGCTAAGTTAAAAATAATCAACACCGCATAAAGTGCGTTAAAACCCGCCGGGACGGAGCGCCTAGGGTACTCCACTTCCGTGTTGCATCAATTCAAAAGGTGGCCGACATTCTGTCATTGATGCGCCTTGAATTGAACCCCCCTAGACGCTCTGAAACTCGTATATTCAGGTAGCTTGGGTATATACATAAAAGTCACGAACAACGGCAATACACCACAGTAAAGGCGCCACAGTATTGTATGGCCGCTGTACGATAAAAATGGCTGACTGCAAGGCTTAGAAACGAGCTCCCAGATTACCAACAAGGCTCATTTCCCTGCATGGCATAGCCATGTTGGTATTGATGAGGCGATTATTAGTGCTATTCGACTCATAAAGTGAGTCGAATAGGTTTGTGAATCGCCTCATTATGTGAGTAGAATAGGCTTGTTATTCGACTCATGGGGTAGATATGTGGATTTGGCAGCAAGCTGATTGGCCTAAGTTTCATTGGAACACCAGCAGCATTGATGCCTTGCTGCGTCAGGTCTATTTCAATCAGGGCCAGTTGCTTGGCAAGCAAATGCTAAGTCACGACGATAGCTTATTAACTTCAGACGCTGCACTCGACACTTTACTCGCTAACATTATCCATTCCAGTGCCATCGAAGGTGAAAAGCTCAATGCTGCTTCGGTGCGCTCATCCTTAGCTAAAAAACTCGGCGTGACTGAAGATAAACCGTATCCGACAACAGCGCAAACCGATGGTTTGGCTGACATTATGCTCGATGCCTTAAAAAATTTAGATACAGAGTTAACCCTTGAGCGGATATTAGGTTGGCATAAACAGTTATTTCCCCAGGGTTATACGCTGTTTAACCCTGTTATTGGCGGAGCGCTGCGTGGCGATACACCTATGCAGGTTGTCTCTGGCCGCATTGATAAACCAACAGTACATTTTGAGGCACCCTCTAGAGCGGCATTGAATGCTGAACTCTCGCAGTTTATCGAATGGTTTAATGCATCACGGCAAGCGCAGGTTTTAGATCCGCTTATCCGCGCGGCGATAACTCACCTTTGGTTTGTGACGCTGCATCCGCTTGATGATGGTAATGGGCGCATCACGCGCTTATTGACTGATTTAGCTCTGGCGCAAGCGGAGAAACGCTCGATTCATTTTTACGCTATGTCGGTCAGTATTCTTGCCCGTCGCCAAGCCTACTATGACATTTTAGAGTCCACTCAAAGGGGCGATGTAGATATTACTCCTTGGTTAGTCTGGTTTTTTGAAACCCTCAATGACTGCTTACTCAATGCGATGGCAGATGTTAGCAGAACGCTGTCGAAAACTCAGTATTGGCAAAGTGTCGACCAATCTTTATTGAGTCAGGAGCAAGCCAAAGTACTCAATCGGATGTTAGACGGCGATTTTGAACTAGGGATTAATAGTAGCCAGTACCAAAAAGTCGCGAAGGTGAGCCGCGCCACCGCCACCCGTCATCTTGCGCAAATGGTTGAACAGCGCTTTTTAGTAAAAGCCGACGCCGGTGGCCGAAGTACAAGGTACTTATTGCCGAGTGGGAAATAGCGGCAAGTTTACCTTGGTGTTGGATGCTCAATTATCAATAGCCTAAAGCGCTTTTGAAAGTGTTGCTGCTGAGTCAGTCATAGGTAATATGTTCCACTAAAGCCAAGCAGTATTAACTCCCTATCGAAAAAGACAAAACCATTCTACAAATCGCAATTTGAATCAAATTGTTATGTGATATATTCGCTACAACTTTGATTGTTAGTCTTGGGGCATATCTGGCTATGGAACAGGTCGGGATTTACGAAAAGCTTATTACTCAACTCGTTGAGCAGCGCTTAGATAAGGACATATTTTTTGTTGGAGAAAGGAAGCTAGAGGTTGCTGAAGCAAGTATTTGGCTCTCACGTTTTCTGACTAAAGTAATTGAATATGTGATTAATTCTGTTCCAGCAGATGAAAACCAAGTTATCAATCAAATCAGTTTGGCTAATCGGTTAGTGATGTGGCTAAAGGAGCACATCAACGATGATGACTTTATCGATGAAAATCTCATCGATAGCCAAGGTCGGATACTCACGGCTCTTTTTAACAAACAAAATCCGATAGCGACTGATTTACCTAAATATACGGCCGCCATATTTCCATTAACGGGGCTCACTCAGAGTGAGCTTTTTTGCGGTAGTAATGCGGGATTATCACTTGAAAGTGAGCTTAAACGTGAGATCCGATCATCAGATAAAATCTATTGGCTGGTGTCATTTATCAAGTGGGCGGGGATTCGCATCTTCAAAAATGAACTTGAGGAATTTACACGCAGTGGTAAAGAGTTACGCATCATCACTACATCTTATATGGGCGCGACTGATGCTAAAGCCGTCGAGTTTCTAGCCAGTTTACCCAATACCCAAGTTAAATTAAGTTACAACACTAAGCGTGAAAGGCTGCATGCAAAGTCCTATTTATTTCTACGAAATACGGGTTTTCATACCGGTTATATCGGTTCTTCAAATTTATCGCATTCTGCATTGACCAGCGGGCTTGAGTGGAACCTTAAGATCACCACCCAAGAAATTCCCCACATCATTGAGAAATCACTCAGTACCTTTGAAACTTACTGGGAATCGAACGAATTTGAGCTTTTTAGCGGTGATGCGAACAGTAAAGAAAAGTTAAACAATGCGCTCAAAGAAGCGAAAGGCAGTGGCACTGAATCGAGCTCATTTCATTTTGACATTAAGCCGTTTGCGCATCAGCGAGAAATCCTCGAACAGCTTGCAGTAGAGCGAAGCGTTCATGGCCGTTTTAAAAATCTCATCGTCGCAGCAACAGGCACGGGTAAGACTATTATTTCCGCGTTCGATTTCGCGCGGTTTTATAAACTGCATCCAGATGCCAATTTTCTATTTGTTGCCCACAGGCAAGAAATTTTACAGCAAGCCCTCAGTGCTTATCGCGGTGTGTTAAAGAATAATCAATTTGGCGAGCTATGGGTGGCAGAGCATAAACCAAATAGTTACAAACACTTATTTGCCTCTATCCAAAGCTTGAATCTGCAACTTGATAACCTGCCATTAGCGGCTGATTTTTATGATTATATTGTTATTGATGAAGTCCATCATGTTGCTGCGAGCAGTTACCGTGGGCTCTTAGCTCATTTTGAACCTAAGGTTTTATTGGGGCTTACCGCTACACCAGAGCGTCATGATGGTGTTGATATTTTGGCTGACTTCTGCGGTGTCATTGCCGCAGAAATACGTCTACCAGAAGCTATTAATCAACGGCATTTATGTCTATTTCAATATTTTGCGATCGATGATGAGACTGATCTTCGCAAGTTAAATTGGCGCCGTGGTCGTTATGACGTCGCTGAGCTGAGCAATTTATACACTCACAATGAACAACGCGTGACGCGCATTATTCGCAGCCTAGCTGAAACTGTAACTGATATTGGCAATATTAAGGCGTTAGCCTTTTGTGTAACCAAGGAACACGCCGAATACATGGCGAAGAAGTTCAATTTGGCTGGGATCAGCGCCGATGTGCTGACCAGTCATAATAGCTCTGAAAGGCAACAAAAACGGCAGAGCTTGGTCAGTGGCAAATTATCCATTTTGTGTGTGGTGGATATTTTTAACGAAGGTGTCGACATTCCAGAAGTGGACACCTTGTTGTTTTTACGGCCAACGGAAAGCTTGACCATATTCCTGCAGCAACTTGGCCGTGGCTTGCGTCTCACCGATGATAAGCAGTGCTGCACAATATTAGATTTTGTCGGAAATTCACGTGATGAATATGATTTCTCGCAAAAATTTAGAGCATTAGTCGGTAAAACGAATCAGTCGATAAAAGATGAAATTCTCAATGACTTTCCGCATCTACCGCTAGGGTGTCGAATTGAGCTTGAGGAAAAAGCGCAGTCAATGATTTTGCGTAATATTAGCCGCGCAACGCTCAATGCCAATCGATTAACCAGTCTAATAGCAAGCTTTAAACATCAGACTAACTTGCCGCTCACGCTAAGCAATTTTTTACGCCTTAACCCGCAAGTGACCTTGGAAGATGTTTATCGAATAAAGATTAATGGCCAATGTGGATGGACTTTATTAGTCGAGGCTGTTCAGGGTAATCAAATTGCTGAACCTACTGCGCAGTCCGATTTAGCCAAAGCCTATTATCGCGCGATTAACTTTCATTTACTCAGTTGTACTTCACTATCCTATTTAATCTTTATCAAACAGTTATGCCAAAATAATTTTGTATTTGACGGGCTAGATCCTATTCAACATCAGTTTGCTTTGATGTGCCACTACAACTTTTGGGATAAATCAGGTACGGCTTTAAACGTTAAAAGTTTAGCAGCTAGCTTGCTGATGCTACGCAACAAGCCATTACAGGAAGAGTTATTGGCTGTATTGGCGATACTGATCAACCGGATACACCATCAAGAAATGGATTTGGAATTACTCCAACCCACAGCGTTGAAAGTGCACTCTCGTTATACCCGTGAGCAAATTTTAGCGGCGATAGGAGCAAGCACATTTACAGCTAAATCGCCTTCTAGGGAGGGTGTGCTTGCGATTAATGAGCAAAACCTTGAGTGTTTATTTGTCACGTTAAACAAATCGGAGAAGCAGTTTTCACCGACAACCATGTATCACGACTATGCCATTAGCGAACATCTATTCCACTGGCAATCGCAAAATAGCGCACGGCCAGAACGAGGTAGGGGTTTAAGTTATATTGAGCAACAAAAGCTGGGGAAAACCGTGCTGTTGTTTGTTCGAGAGCAATCAAAAGATGAAAATGGCCGCACTATGGGATTTGTTAATTTTGGAAAAGTACATTATGTCAGTCATAACGGTTCACAACCCATGAATGTCACATGGCGATTAGAACAGCCAATCCCTGATGTAATGTGGCATGACGCGGCTAAACTGGCAGTGGGCTAAGTACTACTTCCCCAGTCTTTCTGCTAACAACTCCATCAAAAACTCAATCAATACACTCACCTTGGTCGGCAAATACTTTCGCTGCGGGTAAACAGCATAAATGCCATGTTCGGGGAGTGGATGGTCTGCGAGCAAGGCTTGTAGGCGGCCGACTTGTAAGTCGGCGTCGACCATGAAGCGGGGCAGGTTGGCGATGCCTACACCATCTAGTGTGGCTTGGTGGATTGCATCACTATTGTTGACTTGATAGTTACCGTTCGGCTGAATGCGAGTGGAGCCTTGCAGGCTTAAGAAGGTCCATTCAACACCATCACGAAAATATGAGTAGAACAAACAGTTATGTTGGCTGAGTTGCTGCGGCGTTTGTGGTGCGCTGTGGCGAGCAATATATTCGGGAGAAGCGCAAATGACACTTAAACAAGGGGCGATTTTACGAGCAATCAGGCTTGAATCTGGCAGTTCGCCGATGCGAATCGCCAGATCGAATCCGCCAGCAATTAAATCGGTTGTCTTATCATCCATCTGCATTTGCAGCTGTATTTTCGGGTAACGACGCAGAAACTCGGGGATTAAAGGGGCGATATGCAAGCGGCCAAATACCATAGGGATAGCGATGCGCAAATTGCCCTGAGGCGCTTGTTGTAGCTCGGAAATGGCGTCCAATCCGTCTGCTGCGAGTTTAACTGCAGGGCGAACGTAGTCGAAGTAGCGGGCGCCCGCCTCGGTAAGACTCAAGCTGCGAGTGGTACGGTGCAGGAGTTGAATACCCAGACTTTGTTCTAATAGGGTAATGCGTTTACTCACCGCCGATTTACTCAGTCCAAGCTTTTGACCTGCCAATGAAAAGCTACCGCATTCCACTACAGTGACAAAGATAGGTAGTGCCGAAAAGTGCTCCATGGTGTCCTTAGATTATCGCGTTCCCCTGCCATTATTGTTGATGATACCTCAACAGTCAGTTTTTATTATCGTGGTTATCATTGCCCTTGATGCAAGGTAGACTAATGCACTTGCTGATTGCGGGTGTCGACTGTGAAGCCTAGTTATTTTCGGGCTCATCGCTCATGTTTATCGCTTATCTTGATTACTGCTAGGCAGCTAGCCACAGCATTGCCGCAATCGCCGATGTACCATTCTCGATGCCACTGAATGGCATGGGGATGGGTCTTAGCTATTTTGTCAGAAAGAGAGTTCCTATGTCCTTGCCTTACCAATGGATTTTGTTCGATGCCGATGAAACCCTATTTTATTTCGATGCTTTAAAAGGGCTTAAGTTGATGTTTAGTGAGTTTGGGGTCGATTTTACCCAAGCCGATTTTGACGAGTATCAGTTAGTTAACAAACCACTTTGGGTTGATTATCAAGATGGCAAGATAACTGCCGCCGAGTTGCAAGCCATACGTTTCGAACCTTGGGCAGCCAAATTATCTATCACGGCCATGACGCTCAATAGTGCATTTTTATCAGCAATGGCCGAAATTTGTTCGCCGCTACCTGGTGCTCGCGAGTTATTAGCCGCGCTGCAAGGTAAAGCTAAACTAGGCATCATCACCAACGGTTTCACTGAACTACAAACCGTGCGATTAGAGCGTACAGGCTTGCAGCATCATTTTGATATTTTAGTGATTTCAGAAAAAGTCGGCATAGCTAAACCCGATGTAGGTATCTTCGATCACGCCTTCGAACTCATGGGCCATCCTGAGCGCGATGCTGTGCTCATGGTCGGCGATAACCCGCATTCAGATATCCAAGGCGGCATCAATGCCGGTATTCATACTTGTTGGTATAACGTCCACGGCCACGATGTGCCCGCCGGTATCGTCCCGCACTATCAAGTGAGCTCGCACCAAGAGCTGCAAAAAATCCTGTTACCGTAAACAATTGTTCACTGAGCCTCGCTCAGCACTTCGCACTCGATATTAGTGAATCAGAGTGAGTGCTTTAACTGATATTCTCTCAGTGTCATAAAATACAAAAAGCCCTTACATTAAGGGCTTTTGGGTATCTAAAACGCGTTAACTATCATTACTCAACGTTTTGGATCTGCTCGCGCATTTGCTCTATGAGCACTTTAAGTTCAACTGCGGCTGAAGTGATTTCAGTGCTGATGGATTTAGAGGCGAGTGTGTTCGATTCGCGGTTAAATTCCTGCATCATAAAATCTAAACGGCGACCTTCGCTGCCGCCTTTTTTGAGGATACGACGAGCTTCGGCTACGTGGGCTTCGAGGCGATCCATTTCTTCGGCGACATCTTGTTTCTGAGCCAGAAGCACCATTTCTTGCTCGATGCGGGCAGGGTCGAGTTCACCTTTGATTTCGGCTAGGCGATTGGTTAACTTTTCGCGCTGATATTCCATCACTTTTGGCATGTGCTCGCGTACGATGGCGATTTGCTCGCTCACACCCTCTAAGCGGCTTAACAGCATGTCTTTGATGGCTTCGCCTTCACGGCCGCGGGCTTCGATAAATTGATCTATGGCTGAATCGAAGGCTGCCATGAGATCGGCGCCGATGGCATCCATATCTTGTTCACCGCTCGCTAGCACGCCCGGCCAGCGTAGGATGTCGGTAAGATTGACATCGCCTTGTCCCGCTTCTTGCTTGAGCCAAGTGGCGGCGCCCAATAGCTGTTTGGCCAGCGCTTGATTCAACTGCAGCTCGTTATTGCTGTTGTCTGCCAGTTCGTAGCGCAGATTGACTTCAACTTTGCCGCGGCTTAAGCGTTTACGTAAGCGGTCGCGCAGTACGGGTTCGAAACTGCGGAATTGCTCGGGTAAACGTAGGTAAGTTTCGAGATAACGTTGATTGACTGAGCGAATTTCCCAGGAGGCTGTGCCCCATTGTGCTTTGTGCTCGATGCGAGCGTAGGCTGTCATGCTTTGGATCATGGGTTGTCCTAATGGTTTAATCGTCATAATGAGAGGCGATTATAGAGTCAATGGCTTTAGGATTAAAGGCATACCGCCAATAGCGACCGGGATTAGGTGTTTGTGTGATGAGTTTGCCAGAGAATCACCCTAAGCATGGCATCCTAAGGCTCAAGCCCTTATAATATGCAGCCAAAATCGGTCAATGACTCAGAATACAGGAATCTCGCATGCGTCCAAGTAACAGAACGCCAGCACAAACTCGTCCCATCACTATCACTCGCCAGTTTACGGCCCATGCCGAAGGTTCTGTGTTAGTGGAATTTGGCGAAACGAAAGTGCTTTGTACCGCCAGTTTTACTGAAGGTGTGCCACGTTTCCTTAAAGGTCAGGGTCAAGGCTGGGTGACGGCGGAATACGGCATGTTGCCACGTTCGACCCATAGCCGTATGGATCGTGAAGCCGCTCGCGGTAAGCAATCTGGCCGTACGCAAGAAATTCAACGTCTTATCGGTCGTGCCCTACGCGCCTGTGTGGATATGAAAGCCCTAGGCGAAAACACTATCGTGATCGACTGTGATGTGATCCAAGCTGACGGTGGCACACGCACTGCCTCTATCACTGGCGCCTGTGTGGCCTTAGTGGATGCGTTGAACTGGGCGCGTGGTAAAGGCATCATTAAATCTAACCCGCTGAAATTCCTTATCGCTGCTGTCAGCGTAGGTATTTACAAGGGTGAAGCGATAAGCGATTTAGAATATATCGAAGACAGCGCCGCCGAAACGGACATGAACGTCGTGATGACAGAAACGGGCAAGATCATCGAAATTCAAGGCACCGCCGAAGGCGAGCCATTCAGCCACGAAGAATTACTCGAACTGTTGGCATTGGCGAAGAACAGTATTCGTGAAATCGTCGATGTGCAGAAAGCCGCACTGAACTAATATTGTGGTGATGAAAAAGCCCCGTCATGTTATAGAGTGCGGGGCTTTTTATTAACTGCAGCTTTTTATCTGCAGCAAGATGCTAGTGTAGTGCAAGCCCTGTACCGAATAAAAATTCCCCATAATAAAAAACCAATAAAATACAAAGTCGTAAGGAGATATTGTGAAAGCCTATCAACGTGAGTTTATTGAATTTGCCCTAGAACGTCAGGTGTTGCGATTTGGCGAATTTACCCTTAAATCGGGTCGTATCAGTCCTTATTTCTTCAATGCGGGTTTGTTCAATACTGGCCGTGATTTAGCGCGTCTGGGCCGTTTTTATGCCGCTGCGTTAGTGGATTCTGGCATTGATTACGACTTGCTGTTTGGCCCTGCTTACAAAGGTATTCCGATTGCCACCACAACGGCGGTTGCCCTGTGTGAACACCACGATATCGATATCCCTTACTGCTTTAACCGCAAAGAGAAAAAAGATCACGGCGAAGGTGGCAGCTTAGTCGGAAGCGAGCTGAAAGGCCGCGTTATGTTGGTGGATGATGTGATCACCGCAGGTACTGCAATTCGTGAGTCGATGGAAATCATCGAAGCCCATAAAGCACAATTAGCCGGTGTGTTGATTGCTTTAGACAGACAAGAGAAAGGCAAGGGCGAGTTATCGGCCATCCAAGAAGTTGAGCGTGATTTTGGTTGTGGCATAGTGGCAATTATTAAACTCGCCGACCTAATCAGTTATTTGTCTGAAAAACCAGGGATGGAAGTGCAACTTGCCGCCGTGAGTCAATATCGCGAGCAATATGGCATTTAAGGCTAGTGTTTGACGGCTGGTATTGATCAAGCGGCTATCGCAGGCTTGGTGAAATCAGTTAATCAGCCAGCATTGATCTTAGCTAGGTTGAGAAGGGTTTGATTGAGTTGGTATGAAAACAAAAAACGCTGCGATTCTATAGAAGGAATCGCAGCGTTTTTTATTGAGCTGTATTGGTTGCTATTGATTTCGACACGTTTTAAATAGCGTTAAGTTTCAAGACATTTATTTAGACTGGTGCAAAAATTCGGCGCGGGTCGCAGGGTTAGATTTGAAAATACCGCCCAGCGCTGTGGTGGTGGTTGAACTGGTGGAGTCCATCACGCCACGGGATTTGACGCAATAATGCACCGCATCCATTTTAACGGCAACGTCTTTGGTTTCGAGCAAGGTTTGCAGTGCGACTAACACTTGCTGAGTCAAACGCTCTTGCACTTGTGGACGTTGGGCGAAGAAACGTACTATACGGTTAATCTTTGATAAACCAATGATTTTTTTGCGTGGTAGATAAGCTATGGTGGCAGTGCCATCGATCG
Source organism: Shewanella sp. M-Br (assembly GCF_036245925.1). Taxonomy (NCBI): domain Bacteria; kingdom Pseudomonadati; phylum Pseudomonadota; class Gammaproteobacteria; order Alteromonadales; family Shewanellaceae; genus Shewanella; species Shewanella sp. M-Br. The sequence continues at coordinate 2,603 of NZ_BJBV01000029.1, read as the reverse complement.
TCACTAAATGGTGTTCGCAGGTGCTGGTGAGGCTAATGTCTTGCACTCGCACCATTTCATCGAAGCCCATCTTATTGTCGATCACAGTTATCTTAGGGAAGTTCGCATAATCTAAGCCGGAGAAGATTTCATCGACGTACATTTTAGCAATGCGGCGCGGCGTATCGGCAAGGCTATCGTCTGACAGATCCAATGACATTAATGTCAGGATTTCTTTCATATGATGTTCAATCTTGTCTTTACGTTCTTCACTGCTGTAAACGCTTGGGAGCATTGGGGTTTCAAGTCCACGTTCTAATAACGCGGCTTGTACTTTTACTGCTGCTTCACTTAATGCCATCTTATCCTCCACTACGTCGTAGCGGCTATAACAGAAAACCTATGCTGATCATCGTGTAGTACTAGGGCTGTTCAGCATCAGATACAAATTATTGTTATTCTCGCTAGGGCAAGAATAGGGGGAGGAGGATAGCGCGAATTGCAGACAATTCATACCGAAAAACGCGCATAGGCCATATGAAAAAGCCGATAGTCCTTATCGGATATCGGCTTTAAATCAGCCACTGCCAATCGAGTTTAGACTGGCAGTGACGGCAAGTTTGAGTCAATTCTAAAGTTTTAGATTGGTTTTTAGGAAACTGAGCATTTGTTCATAGTATTTCGCTCTATGCTCATCGTTATAAAAACCGTGGCCTTCATTGTCCATCACCAGTTTTTGGTAAGGATAATGGTGAGCTTTTAGGCCTTTTTCGAGGGATTCGAGTTGCTCAATTGGCGCTCGATCATCTTCACCACCATGCACCAATAGTATGTTTGCTTTGAGTTTATCGACGTTTTCAGAAGGAGACATTGCTTTGAGTACCGCTTTATCTTGGCCAAGCACATCCTTGAGATAGCTAGTACCAGAACGGCTGTTGGCGACATCGCCTTCATTAAACATCAATTCAAGATCATATACGCCAGCTACACCTATGGCGCATTTAAACATATCAGGCGCAAGCACTGCGCTCTGCAAGGCGCTGTAACCACCAAAACTGCCGCCAACGATACAAATGCGTTCCTTATCGGCAAAACCTTGGTCAATAACGTACTGGGTTGCGTCGATAATGTCATGCTGAATATCTGAGCCCCATTTTTGATAGCCAGCGCGTTCAAATTGATCGCCATATCCGCCTGAACCACGGAAGTTGACCTGTAGAACGGCTATGCCTTGGCTTGCTAGATATTGGTTTTGTGGGTCAAAGCCCCACCAGTCACGGATACCGTGTGGACCACCGTGTGGATTGACGACTAAGGGTAGGTTTTTAGCTTCTTTACCAAAGGGGAGCGTTAGATATCCATGGAGTTGTTTACCATCACGGCTGGTGAAACTGATGGGTTTAACATCAGCCATTTGCTCTGGGTTGAGCCATTTTTTAGCGGCGGCTAGATATTCAAGTTTTAGTGTTTTCGTATCAAATATGTAGTAATCGCCAGGGTTTCGATCGTTAAACGCAAGTACGACGAGTTTTGCTGCATCTCGGGTTTCGCTAACAATTCGTACTTGGTGACCGGGGAGAGCACCAAGCAGATCTTTTAGCAATTTAGCGTGCGAATCCTCATTATCGACAAAGGCATAACTTGGGTAACCATTTTCAAACTCGACGGCGTAAAGTTGTTTATTGGTGCCGTTAATCCAAAAGTTGCTAGGGTCAACGTTTTCATCCTGAATGATTTCAGTTTTATCGCCCGTTTCGAGATTAATTTTGTAAACCCCTAAGGTTTCACCTTGGGATCGACCGGCGGCATAAATCGTATTTTTGTCATCGGCAAAGGAGAGTGGTTTAAAATCAGCAAGACCTAGATTTAGTTTATCGGTATTTACCCAGTTACCGTCTTTGCGGTAGAACACTTTAGTAATGTTTTTATTGTCTTCACCTGCAACGAAGCGAACCTCTCCATCATGGTCTGTCATAAAACGGGCTCTGCCGATAGGTGAGCCTGTGATGCGTTTACGTGTGCCATTGAACAAGTCTACGCGATAGACATCTTGTGATAGTTCAAAGTCAAGATTGATCCTATCATTCCATGGAATAGCATTAACTAACATGTAGCGTTCATCATCTGGCAGAGGATCGAGGATAAACGCGCTCGCCCGCATAGGGGTATTTTTCTTGATATTTGAACCTGTTTGTTGCTCGCCACTCTCGAAGCCGAATAAATACGCTTTTCGTGAACCATCGGCATTTACCGCCATCAATTCACCGTAGTAGATAGGTGTGTCTTGCCAGCCTTTTAGGTATTCTTTTGCCAGTACCAGTCGCTCACTGTTGGCCCATTCATAGTCGCCGACTTGAGCATTATCGGGAAAACGTATCGCATTGAGGAGTTTTTTGGTTTGGGTATCTAAGACTAAGAGAACGTTTTTACCTTCGACACTTGTGATAGCGCTTAAATATTTACCAGTAGGTGATATTTTTACATCCGAGTACTCATCACCTTTGCTGAATAACTGTGCTTGCGATAACGCATTCGCGTTGGAGCTATTGGCTGCAAAGGTGGATATTGGAAGTATTGGTAAGCAAAGTGTCGCCAATGCGGCTAATCGGAAGAGTTTCATCTGA
>NZ_BJBV01000028.1:0-62002 GCF_036245925.1 Shewanella sp. M-Br | reverse complement strand
GAAGGCTTGAAGGCATAGTGGTGCTCTGTCGAAAGCCTTAAACGCAGTATAAAGCGCGTTGAAACCCGCCCTTCGGGAGCCACACAAGCATCCCACTCCGGTGTTGCATTGACTTAAAAGGGAATACCATTTCTGCGTCAATACGCCTTGGATTGAGATGCTTGTGAGGCTCTGAACTGATGAGATATTTAATGTGATTGGTATAATACTTATCCAAAACAATAGTCGCCGTTAACAACTAGGTTATTGAGGTTGGTTGTATCTCGTTTCTGTTGATGAATAATTGACAGATATAATCATATAGTTAGAATGCCAAGCTGTTGAAACAGAACAGGTTGGCGTCAAATGAAACCTGATCTGGTTCCACATCACTAACGCTCTCAGTTGATCAAGTGAGTAGATCATACCGAAGCAATGCAGTTTTTCACATATAAACAATGGAGTGGTTATGCGTTGGTTGACTTGGTTGGTCGTGTGCTGTTCTCTCACGGGATGTGCAACGATAACGTCGAGGATGGGAGAAGATTCAACTTGGGGTCATTCTTTCTCAAGTGTGCAAACGGCTGTTGATAATGGCGAGGAGTGTATGATTATCTCCGCGTTGGCGGCCCCGCCCTTGCTGCTCTTTACCATCCCGCTGACACTCGTTGATATGAGCAGTGCGTTGATCATCGATACTGTTATGCTACCTGCAGATTTAGCGATCACGCCCAGCGATCCCAAGCTCCACACCCCGCGACCCATGGTCTGCCGCTATGACTATAAGATTTAAGCATGATCGCACCCAATAAATAACCTCAAGTTGCCCGTGTGACGGTGAGTTAACGCCAGCATACGGGAACGACCATGTCGCGGTTTGCCTCCCTGAGTGTTGTGTCTTGTTAGTTATGCCTTGTTAGTTGCAGTTACGTAGTACAACCTAGCCTAGTAAGCCATTTTAAATCATTTAAGTTAGCGATTTGCTTTTATCACGTCCAGTAACAGCTTGATATCGGCCATATTGTTATAGATATGCGGCGAAATACGGATCCCCATGCTGCGAGCATCGACGCTGATGTTCGCGTTCGCTAATGCCGTCATGATTTGATGTTGTTGCTCACCAAACTGCAAAATCAGCGTACCGCTGCGTTTTTCAACATCCCGTGGCGACACAAACTCATGTTCGAGCTCTTGCGCCACAGCATCAATTAACTGCTGATTACATTCACGCAGCAAGGGGATGCCTAAACCCGCAAGATAATGAATGCTGTGAGCGGCAATGGCATAGGGGGCGATTGAAGGCGTTCCCCCCCAGAAGCGCATTGCGGAATGCTGGTAACGAAAATCATGGATATCGAACTCGAACGGATTCTCGTGGCTAAACCACCCCACATCCTTTGGCTGGCAACTCTCCAATATGGCGGGATTAACCCAAAGATAGGCGGCACCAGGGCCGCCGCAGAGCCATTTCACACTCGACCCGATTAAAAAGTCAGGCTGTAGGCGCGCGAGATCCAGCGGAATAATCCCCGCCGATTGCGCGACATCCACTAAGCTCAAACTGCCTCGCTCACGGGCTATGGTGAAAATATTGGCTAATGGCGCCTGCTGCCCCGTATTCGAGTAAGCATGGCTGACAAACACCAGATCCACATCGCGGCTGATATGCGCGTCCCATACATTAGGGTCAGTGACATCGAGTCCCTTAGGAATAAAACGCACTTCGCAGCTAGCTGGCAGCGCTTTTTTAAGGGCGAAACCCATGCTGGGGAAATCAATTTCACTCATTAACACAACGGCATGTTCGCGGTTTAATCGGTCGAGTGACATAACGATTTTAGTCAGTGCACTGGAAAGATTTACCTGAGGGCAAAAGTCCTTTTGGTGGCCGTTAAACAGTTTGGATAAAGCAAAGGTAAAATCATCAATCACATTCAGCCACTGACCCCAAGGCTCACGCCCCGATTCCTGCCAAGGCGCAAAAAAGGCTTCTTTGAAGACCTGTTCGGTCGATTTTAACGGTCGACCGACGGAATGGTTTAATAGATATCCTGGACCTGCTAGGTAAAAGTCCTTTTTAAAATCTTCAAACATAGTGTTATCTCAAACTCTCTTTTAGCTTTTTAATATCACAATAACGAGTCCGAATATCGCTGCGCTGAGCGGCGGCGCGCCTATCTCTGAGCCGCTCCAATGAACCGAGTAGCACATGCAGTGGCGGACCACTGGCGGTAACCTTAGCTAAATGCTGCTGCTCCATACTTGTCGAAGGCTCGGCAATATATTTAGTCACTAACTCATTATGATGCTGAATCGCAGTCTCGCCATGTAATTCGCAGACTTCAATGAAGAGTCGCAAGTTTTCTTGATACCAATCTTGGGTTGAGCAGTCTTTTGCCAGCAAGAAGTCATCCATCAAATTCGGCCGACGCATGCACTCGCGCAATATCTGTTGATCCTCCGGCATCATGTATAAAAACTTGTCCACCAGCATTTGCGAATAGGAGGCTTCGTTTGCGAAACAAAGACCTAGCGTTAAATCGATGACATTAATTCCTGCAAAATCCCCGGCGTTAGCGCCGCGATAAATGACCGAGCCCACCCGATAAGGTTTGTAGTAAGGGCGAACACAGTAAAAGAAACGATCCGTATCTAATCGATTGAATAATTGAGTATTCGACTCAATCACATCTTGTAATGCCTGTTTAGCGACTCGCAGTAAATCGTGGCTGATGGGATGGGAAATGCCCAAAGGCTGGATCTTCAATAGCGCATCGGCGGCGCGTTTATAGGCCAAAATGCCTTTAGTGTTGTAATCCACAAACAGCTTTTCGGCGCTCAGATCGGTAAAGCGCTTATAAATGCCATTGTGGGCACGATTGTGAGTGGTTAAATGTGCGGTGGCAAAGCGCGGCGTGACGCCTATTGAAGCGCCAATATGCATGGCGAGCGCAGAAGCCTCAGCTAATGGCGATGTCGTTTCCCGCGAGGGCTCGGTAATTTCATGGCGCCGACAGGCCGCCATATACAAGCCCACATTGCCGAGTAAATCGAAGGCACTGTCGAAACCTTCATCAGTATTCCCCTCATCGAGCAAGGTTTTAATCAACTCTCGCCCTTCGCTCTCCAGCGCCAACTTAGCTTCTGCGCCGATATCAAGCACATTGGCCCGATCTGTTTGTTGGTAGTAAAGCTGTTCTAGCTCGGAATTGAGTTCCACAAAGCGGCTGCGGATCCAATCATCAAAGGCTTCGGTATTAAAGGTGGCAGGTTTCACGGGCTTATCCTTGAGTATTGTTATCGTTCTTTTAAACGGAGTGAGCTCAAAGCGTTAGCCCAATCCGTAAAACTCGTAACCAGAATGCAACTTATCGCCACGTGTTTCTAGCGTTAGGTCAAATTTCCGAAAAAACTAATGCCATTTTTTATTTACACCATGCGCCAGCGCAATTTTTCAAACACTTTTACTCCGCAGAATGTTCCTGAAGACACTCATCACTCAACTAATAGCTAAGCGGTAAGTTCCGCAGAGGTAAATCGGATGATTTTAATGGAATTTATAGTAGTGCTTAGCTGCCTACTGCTAGGTACCCGCTACGGCGGCATGGGATTAGGCCTCATCAGCGGTATTGGCTTATTTCTACTGATTTTTGTTTTCGGTTTAGCGCCGGGACAACCGCCAGTACAAGTTATGCTAACCATACTTGCAGTCATTGGCTGTGCAGCCGTATTGCAAACCGCGGGTGGATTAGATGTGATGATGCAGTATGCCGAGCGCTTACTGCGCCGTCATCCACAATACATCACGATTCTAGCGCCGCTGACCACGTGGACGCTGACCTTCCTTTGCGGTACTGGCCATGTGGTTTACACCATGTTCCCGATTATTTCCGATATCGCGCTGAAGAAAAATATTCGCCCAGAGCGCCCAATGGCGGTGGCATCTGTCGCTTCACAAATGGCGATTTGTGCTTCGCCCGTGTCGGTAGCTGTGGTGTCTATGGTGTCAATTCTGGCATCACAACAGGGTGTAGGCCGCGCTTACAATCTGCTCGAAATTTTAATGGTGTCAGTGCCAGCATCGCTTTGCGGTGTCATGGCTGCTGCACTTTGGAGTCTGCGTCGTGGTAAAGATTTAGATAAAGACGAAGAGTTTCAAGAACGCATTAAAGACCCAGTCCAAAGAGCCTTTATCTATGACAAAAGCGAAACCCTGTTAAATCAAAAATATCCGAAGGAAGCTTACTGGGCAACGGGGATTTTCTTCACCGCTATCGCTGCTGTGGTACTGTTAGGTTCATTTAGTGAATTGCGTCCCGCCTTTGACGTTAAAGGTAAGTCGACCTTGCTCTCGATGAACTTAGTGATCCAGATGATGATGTTAATTGCAGGTGCTTTTATCCTGATGACCTGTAAAGTCAAACCGACCAACATCTCTAACGGTCCCGTTTTTAAAGCGGGCATGGTAGCAATTTTCTCAGTATTTGGTGTGGCGTGGATGAGTGATACTTTCTTCATCAGCCATATGGATGTACTTCAGGAAAACCTGTCCCATGTAGTACAAAGCCAGCCTTGGACCTATGCCTTAGTGCTGTTTCTCATCTCTAAGCTTGTTAATAGCCAAGCGGCGGCACTCACAGCAATCGCACCTATGGGACTCGCCTTAGGGGTCGATCCAAAACTCTTAATCGCCTTCCTCCCTGCAAGCTACGGTTATTTCGTGCTACCAACCTATCCAAGTGATCTAGCCTGTATCGGCTTTGACCGTTCAGGTACGACTAAAATAGGTAAGTTCATTATTAACCACAGCTTTATCATTCCAGGCTTTATCGGTGTAGCGACAGCATCGGCTGTCGGTTATCTACTCGCAACCGCTTTACTCTAACCGCCAAAATAACAAAGGCCGCTGATGCGGCCTTTGTTTTAGATAGCCTTAGATCACACAAAAGTATTAACCTGTGCCAATATAAAACCCATACCCTAGACGCCCATATTCTTCAGAACATAAAATACGCAGCCCGAAAGTGAGATAAGTATCTTACTCAACAACTCTTTTTAGCTTGCCGTACTAAAGATGATTAGACGCTTATCCATTCTATTAGCATTTTTCACGATACTGATGGGGCTCGTATACTGTGCCTACAGTCTGATAACTCGGATTAACTTTAATTCCCACCATCAAGTAGGAGAAGTCATCGACACTCTAAACGGGGTTAATATCTATTATAACGGAGGAGTTAATACCCATTCAGGACGCAACCTATCTATAGATGGTTATAACTTAGGTATTCAATATCAATGTGTTGAATTTGTTAAGCGCTACTTTTACCAACGCTACCAGCATAAAATGCCTGACGCTTTAGGCCATGCTAGAGACTTTTTTGATAACAAGTTAAGCGATGGCATGTGGAATGAAAAACGCGCTATGCGGCAATACACTAATGCGAGTCAGACCAAACCTATGCAGGATGATCTACTCGTGTTTTCTCCATGGATATTTAACCCTTACGGTCACGTTGCAATCATTGCCTCAGTTACCGATAGCAGTATTGAAATTGCCCAGCAAAATCCCGGCCCCTTTGGCCCATCACGCGAACGGTTGGCATTAATTCAACAAAACGGCCTCTGGTATATTGATGCGCCTCGAGTAAAAGGTTGGTTAAGATGGCAGGCCCCGGAAATCACGGCATCCCAGATTGCAGAATCCGCAAATACGCCATTCCCCAGTAAGGTTCACTGAGAAATAACAATAATGTCAGTATTAACTTGGATTAAACAACGCCTTGCGCGCAACAGTGATAGCCTCGAGCAATCTAGGCCACAAACTGAGTTACACACTGTTTTTCATCAAACCCAGATGCCCAATATCAGCTTGCCAATCATACAAACCTATCCACTCGTTGTACCTATGGACAGAGCAGATATTTTTGCTTATCAATTGCATTGCTTGCTGACATACCAAGGGAAAGAGGCCTTAAACACTTTACTTAGCCAGGCAGGCTTTAACACATTGCCCGAGCAAACGGTCAACTTTAACGGTTTTATCGAACATCCAACCCAAGCGACCTGCGTATTACTGAACCAATATGACGATTTTGCGGGTGTGTGCATAACCTTAGTGACCAATGACAAACCCTTGCTAGAAGCATTAATCAGATTCAAATCTGCCCCGCCCAATCCATGGGAAAGCTTTCCTAATATCGATCCCGATACCCTCGGCAGTCTTCAAGGTAATATCGACTTTTGGTGCAGCTATTTTTGGCGCCCCTATTGGCTATCGCTTTCAGAAACCGAGCGCTTACAATATCCTGAAAGTTGGCGGGAATTTAGCGAGTTTCATTAAAACTTAAGGTATGCAAACACTTAATGCAGGATAAAAAATGAAATTGAAATATGTTGGATTAGCACTGACGTTACTGCTACTTGGTGGTTATCTGATCCCTGAGTCACCCGCGATCCCAGTAAAAGGTGCCAGCAGTAAAGATTGGAACAGCCAAACTTTTTGGTATGAACCTTGGGGTCCATCGGGCGTTCACAAGGGGATAGATATTTTCGCCGCCAAAAACACCGCAGTGATTGCGCCAACGCCTATGCTGATCTTGTATCGAGGTGACTTCTTCAAAGGAGGAAATGTGGTGGTTGGTTTAGGTCCGAAATGGCAAATTCATTACTTTGCCCATTTAGCCCAAATTGAATCAGCCACAGGATTGATTGCCTACCAAGGTGACACTTTGGGTACTGTCGGCGATACGGGTAATGCACAAGGTAAACCGCCCCATTTGCACTATTCCATTTTGAGCTTATTGCCTAAACCTTGGCTGATGGATACTTCAACCCAAGGTTATAAAAAGGCCTTTTATCAAAACCCTATCGAGTATTTAACTGCACTATAGGCTTAACGACTTACTTTAATCAGCTTATTGGCAGTGCAATATCAAGCTGAGGTTCTGCGGTTTTTGATGGGGTTTCATGCTCAACTGCCGCAGCTAATGCTTCTCTCTCTGCCTTCGCAATATATTTAGGTTTATTGCTAGATTGCAGTTTGGCATTGGCCTTTTTTGCTTTGCTCTTCAAGGTTTGATTAATCTTCTTTTTACGGTTCATCAGAGTACCAATGCGAGATACGGTATAAAGGGGTGCGATTATAGCCTTCCATCAACACGCCAGACAATCGAAAGCACTAAGGCAAACGCGTAGCCCAATCAAATAATCAAACCTGCGACTAAAGCATAGGTCTCCTAAATCAAAGACAAATGCCAAACAAGGTAATGCCTTACCGACATAAACTCGCACTATATGCATGGCCTTTACGGTAAAACCTCTCGATACCGAGTGCTGTGTCGCAATTTATTCATACTGTCGTCAAATCATGTAATTTCCTGTGTGGCGTGACTAGACAAGCTGTAATTCCTCCCCTAAAATCGCGAATAATAAAAATCGTTATCATTTGCAATACAATTTAATGGAATATTAACCTATGCCAAGGGAGCCGGTGTAACAAACTCATTCGCCCTTAGCAGGAAGTTATATGACATTCAAAACCTCGTTTGTTGCTTTAGCCGTATTCGCAGCGTTAACCCAATCCGCTGCGGCCCAAGATGCCACCGACAACAGTCCAAACAACAAAAATAAAGACATAGAAAAAATCACTGTCACCGCAAGTCGAATGGATAAATCTCCCAGCTCGATCCCCAATACTGTCACTATCATCGACCGCGCCCAATTAGAAGAACAGTTCCGCACCACTAAAGATTTATCGACGATTATCGGTAACTTAGCGCCTAGCTTTTCACCGAGCCGCCAGAAGATGAGTAACACAGGTGAAACCCTGCGTGGTCGTCCGCCATTGATTATGATCGACGGCGTGCCTCAATCGAACCCACTTCGCAGTGGTGGTAGAGAGGGACAAACTATAGATCCTGCCATGATTGAGCGCATCGAAATCATTCACGGCGCCAATGCCATGCACGGTCTCGGAGCCCAAGGCGGCATCATCAACTACATCACTAAAAAGCCAACAGGCGACAGCGAACAGGTTGCTAGTTTCGATGTCACAGTACCTGATTCAATGAAATCCAATGGCTTAAGCTTTGGTGCTAGCTATGCGTTTTCTGGCGAGTCAGAATTTATCGACATGATAGGTTCGGTTAGCTACCGCAATAATGGCGTCTATTACGATGCCAATCATAACGTAGTGGGTGTCGACACGACTCAAGGCGAGTCGATGGATAGTCAGAGTAAAGACTTCTTCATCAAGCTTGGCCATAACTTCGATGAGTCTCGCCTTGAATTAATGGTTAACCATTACAATGCAGACAACAATGGCGATTGGATGCCCGTTGCAGGTGACAAGCCCAATGGTGTACCCACAGGTGCAGTTAAAGAAACTCAGCCATGGGAAGCCGCCAACAACCAAGTGACCACCACAAGTTTGACTTACACCCACGCCAACATTGGTGGCCAGCAACTTAGCCTGCAACTCTTTAATCAAGATTTTAAAGCAGTTTATGGTGGTGGCTGTTTCGATAGCTTCTACGATCCATCCTTCGAAGGCAGCGACCAAGTCATCCAATGCGGTGTCGGCAGTAAAGGTGAAAGCTTGTACTACGAGCAATCGCGTAACTCTTCGGTTAAATGGGGTTTAAAAAGCGCCTTGATCGCTAAGGATATTGCCGGTTCAGGAATTGATGCGGCCTACGGTGTCGACCTTTTCCGCGACACTACTGAGCAAGATTTAGTAAAAACTGGCTTTTCATGGGTTCCCGAAAGTACCTATGACAACGTTGCGCCATACTTGCAGTTAGATTATGACTTAATTGAAAATTTAACCTTATCGACCGGTGTTCGTTACGAACATGCCGAGTTAAGTGTCGATGACTACAAAACCCTATGGGGTGCAGGCAATAAGCAAATTGCGGGCGGTTCAGCCACCTTCGATGAAACCTTATTTAACGTCGGTATCTCTTATAAAATCACTCCTGACATTCGCGTTTATACTAGCTATAACCAAGGTTTTGGCATGCCGGATATCGGCCGAATTCTGCGTGATGGTAAAAGCTTCCCCGGCGACAATCCCAGCATAGATGGCTCACTGGCGCTCACGCCGATCGTCACAGATAACGTTGAAGTCGGCGCCGATTACCAAGGTAAATACTTAAGCGCCAAGCTAGCTTACTATCGTTCCGCTACTGATTTTGGCTCACGTTTGGCCTTAAATAGTGATGGTTTCTACGACGTGAAGCGCGAAAAGAGTGTGATCGATGGTATTGAAGCCAATGTCACCGCCTACATTACCAGCAATGATGATCTCGGCATGAATATCGCCTTCCAGCAGGGGGAATACGATTCAAATGGTGATAGCCAAGTCGATACCGATCTCGATGGTGCAAATATTTCGCCAAATCGTATCAACCTGTTCTGGACCCATAGCTTCGATAATGAAATGTCGACCCGCGTTCAAGCCAATTACTACATGGACCGCGATTTTAAAAACGCGGCGGGCAATAAGTATGCAGAGTTTGATGGCTACACGACAGTCGATGCTTCCTTCTCAATGCCGCTTTACACTGGCACCCTGAGCCTAGGTTTGCAAAATCTATTTAATAAGGATTATTTCAATTATTACTCACAAACCATGGGTACAAATGATCGTTATTTCAAAGGGATGGGGCGTACTGCAACAATAGGCTACACCTTACCTTTCTAAGTGAAAGGCCCATTTTGAAACATAAAAAAGCGCAATTACATTGCGCTTTTTTATTGTGTGGAAGAAAGCAAATTATGCCTTGGTCACGACCCAGAGTGCGTGTAATAAACCAGGGAACCAGAACAGTAAACATAACACGATGTTTATTAGCAGATCTTTACCCGCTCCCGCCTTCAAAAATACAGCAACTGGGGGCAATAAAATCGCAATAATGACTAAAAGTAGTTTATTTGTATCCATAACAGAACATCCTCAAAACGGAGATTGTAGGCAAATCAACAAGATCTAACTTCGCAGGAAGACTCAGAATTTGCAAACCTTTTAGTTTGCAAGGCGTAAATAATCCCAGTAGCAGCCTAAATGAAGGCCCTTACCATTCCCTAAAATGAAAAAGGATATTCAACCCATTATCTGTCCAGAGTAGACTAAGATATCCAGTAAACTCCAACCGAAAATCCCTAAAAGCATCTATAGTTAAAGAAAAATATGAAGTAAAAGAATGATATTTGATCCCCAAGCCTTATTACTCATCAAGTTTATTTGCCTGCTTACTAGCACGGCTGCCGTCGCATGGGGACTCATTGCACAACCGTTAAAAATTGCCACTCAAGCCAGTATGCGCTTTTCTCTGGCGAACTTGTTCGTCCTCCTTGGCATCATACTCAACAGCCAACGCACCGAAGGCTCCAGTTACTTTTTTTGGTTCTGCTCGGATATGGCGATTTTGTTTGGATTCATTCTAGCGCGTTGGGGAACAAAGGCGCTTTTTAGACTCAAGCCCAGCGTAAAATCGGATCTTATTCTTTTAGCACTCACCGCTGGTGTGATGCTCTTGGTTCCACCTAATTTCAGCTCCGAACGCATTTTGGCCATCGTATTCTCAGCCTGCGCCGCGCTCATTTTCGCCATGTTAACTCGAGATAACTATCTTGCCATCAAACGCGATACGGGAAATCGAGTTGCCATCGCTATGGCCATGCCCTTAGTCGCCATGGTGGGTATTTTTATCATTCGTATCTTTATCGCCTTACTCTCTCCCGAAGAAAGTCCGATGTTTATCGCCATGCACACGCAAGAAGCCATACCTGTGCTTTGGTTCTATGTATTTCTGGCCCTATTGATCAATATCGTGATGATAGGTAATGCCATGACGCGGCTTGTCAGTAAAATCCGTATGTTAGCGGAGCGGGACCAACTCACAGGCCTGTGGAATCGCCGTGCTATGCATAAGTTTTTAAACAATATCCATCAACGCTGGCTGCGGGATAAAGTACCTTACAGTATGATTTTATTGGATCTTGATCATTTTAAAGATATCAACGATCAATACGGGCACGATGCGGGCGATCTCGCCCTGCTGACGGCGGCGAGACTGTTTGGGTCGGTATTGCGAGAAAATGACGCCCTATGTCGTCACGGTGGAGAGGAGTTTCTGGTGATTTTACCCGCGACTGATGCACCCGCGGCCAGAGTCGTCGCCGAGAAATTGCATCAAGTACTTAAGGACAATTCATTTATCTGGCAAGGTGTTACGATTAAAATCCATGCAAGTTTAGGTTACGCCACGATTTATCAAGGATGCCAACCTGACAAACTACTCATTCAAGCAGACCAAGCTATGTACCGCGCAAAATCTGAGGGCCGAGACCGTATTTGCCAAGCTTGCTAGGCTTTTGCAACATAACGCTGCAAAGATTAATCTCCTTTCGCCGGCCAAGCCAAAGTATCGGGCTCACGCCATGCAACTAGCGCCTCAGTGACACCTTCAGCACCAAAATGCTCACCTTGAGTCGGCAAATCCCGATAAGCGTAATCATGCCAACCTGTCACGTCATCACCATAGCGAAAATGCAGACAATAGGCATGCAGATAACACCGATCCGCGGCCTCTCCGCCGTATAAATCATCCCCTAAAATGGGTATACCTAAGCTCGCCAAGGCAACTCTTAATTGATGGGTTTTACCTGAGTGGGGTTTAAGCAAATATAAACGCAATCCCTCGCCAACACTCAAGGAGAAAAACTGCGTAATCGCTGGATTCTCTTTAGTCCGCAGTAACTTAAACATGCTACGACGCGACTTTGCCATGTCACCAATCACCCAGCCTTGCTTCTTCTTCGGCTTGCCTTTCGCGAGGGCGAGGTAATATTTCTGCACTTTATGGGCGGTAAACAGCTCAGTAAATTGCTTGGCGGCGACCGCGCTCTTAGCCAGAATCAACAGACCGGACGTGGGTGTATCGAGTCGATGAACAGCAAAAAGCTTAATCCCTAAATCTTGCTCAGCCTGCGCCACCACACCAGCAGTCCCATCCTGACTGTGGAAATGCACTTTGGCTGATTTGGAAATAACAATAAAATCAGCCTCATCGGCTATGATTCGATACATGGAGTACTCGGCGTTGTAATGCGGATCATCGACTTAAAACTGAATAGTGACGACTAAGCCTGGATGATTATCCGTGAGATTAATTTTGGCATTGTGCCGTGAGAGAATCGCTTTGACCATAGATAATCCTAAACCAGTGCCCTGTAAATGCCGGCTAGGGTCGAGGCGCACTAAACGTTCGAACACTCTTTCTTTACTCTCATCTGGAATACCAGGGCCATTATCACGGATCTGAATTTGTGGGCCTGACTGAATAATCTCAATCCGCGCACCTTGGCCAGAATACTTCATCGCATTATCGACAAGATTATATAAAGCTTGGAATAATAAGTATTTATCACCAAAAACCTTATGATCTGTCAGTAACGATAAACTCAAGGTTTGCTCGTTAGATTCAGCCACAGCATCGGCCATATCCAATAAGTCAGTACACAGTTGCGCTAGGCTTAACTCCTGCAAATCGAGTGTCTGCTGACCTTCTTCGATACGCGTGAGCGACAACATGGCATCAAACGTCGCTAAACAATGATCGAGCTCCTCGGTCAAAATGGCGCAACCTTCGCTAATCTCATTGCTCGGCTTACTCGCCAACTCTTCAATACCAATACGGATATGTGACAGTGGAGTACGTAAATCATGGGCGATATTATCGGTCGCACCACGCACTGCCATCAGGTTATTTTCGAGAATATCCAGCACATTATTAAACTGCAGCGCCAACATATCGAACTCATCCTGACGCCAACTCAAGGGTAAGCGGGTGTCATAGTGACCGCGTTCAATCTGTTCACTCAAGCGGTTGTATTGCACTAATCGACGTAAAATCGCCTTAGAAAACAGATAGCCGAGCGCTAAAGTCAACACTACGGTAAGCATGACAGCCGTCGCGGCGGCACTGATAAACTTATCAATTAACGTCGCTAAGTTATCGGTACGGGTCGCAATCAACACAGGGCCGTAGCGGGTCATCACCAGACCGCCAGTAAGAATATGCAGCTTATCTGGGCCACCGGTTAAGATAGGAAAATCCCGCGTTTGCGGCAGCATGGGCATGCCTTCGGGCATAAAGCTCAAGGCACCGACCATATCGTAGCTATTACGCCAAGCGATCAGGGCCGTTTGTGGATCAGCGGCGCGAATTTGAGCGGCAAAACTACGGCGATCAACCGTTAGGGCAAGTTGCTGATAACGTTGGGTCTCTGACTCTAAATATTGAGTCACTTGATACTGCTGCTCAATAATCAGCTGCCGATAGAGGGCAAATAGCAACGCCCCGATGATCACTATCACTAAGGTCGAAAAAACGATTGTGATGCGCCAGGCGCTGCTTTGGTAAGGCTTAATGCCTTTGTCGTAAGCGATAACCCGCTCCCCTCACGGTTTCGATAAGCTCGCCATGGCCTAACTCTTCAAATTTACGGCGTAATTTTGCGATATGCACATCGATGACGTTCGTGCGCGGGTCGAAGTGATAATCCCACACTGCTTCGAACAATAAGGTGCGGCTAATAACTTGATTAGCATGTTCCATGAGATACTTAAGTAACTGAAACTCTTTCGGCTGTAGCATCAACTCCTGCCCGTCTAAAGTGACATTACGGGTCAGTAGCTCCATCTTCAAACCACCAACAACGAGATCAGTTGTCACAGGCACAGATTGGCCACGGTGCATCAGTTTTTCAGCGCGGACTAATAACTCGGAGAAAGCAAACGGCTTAGTCATATAGTCGTCGCCACCTGCCCGCAAGCCTTTTACTCGCTCATCGACATGCGCTAAAGCGGATAAAATCAGCACTGGTGTTTGATTACCCGTTGCCCTTAAGGCGGCCAGCAATTTTAAACCATCGAGCTGAGGTAACATGCGGTCGAGGATCACGAGATCGTACTGACTACTCGTCGCGAGTGACAGACCTTGATGGCCATCGCTCGCCGTTTCGATATTGTGACCCTGCTCAAGAAATCCTTTGACGATGTAATCAATCGTCGTCGCATCATCTTCAACTAAAAGTATTTTCATCTGTATGTTGCGCTCCTCAATCTTAAGCACTCGTGTGAGCACTCGATTGACTTAGATATTTCAATCCCACTTGAGTAAAGGTAACGGTCGTAAATTTTCGACATCAAAGGCCAACTTAAACTTACCCGTATCGTCTAGCAGCTTAAGTTCTAAGTAACTGATACCTAAGTCGTGGTCTAACTTTGCTTCGGTTAAGAAGGCTTTATGATCTTTAGTGGCCTTAATGATTAGACCTGAAAAGGTTTGATCTTTTGCCGCGATCATACGCGTTGCCTCAACCTCACCCAGATCATCGGCGCTTACTTTACTCGCCTTTTGTTTCAGTAACTTACCATCACGGGCACGATATTCAAACCGCGTTATAGAGTTTGCTAAAGGATTAATCAACTCAAATTGATAGACTAATTCACCCTCTTGCTCTTCCATATGAAATTCGGCAATCACACCGGAGAACCCCTTTTCAATCTGCTGCATAACGCTCAACGGCGGTACATAGTCTCCACCCGCAAACATCGAATACATGCTCTGAGCCGCCGTTGCGACACCAGATACCAACATGAATCCTAGCAACCATAGTCTCATGGCCCCTCCATATAAATCAGCTAAGTTTGTATCTTATGAGACAATCAGTTAGAAGTCGATGGACCTATTGCGCCTGTATGCAATTCCAAGCTAATCCCTCACAATTTACCACTGGATATAGCATCACACTGTGTCAGCGTTAACTCAGGTTCGGCCATCAATTGATCTAAAATCCAACGTCAACAGAACCTAAATCGCTGATAAGCCAAACACTCAATCATTTTGTGGCTAATGTGTTAAGTCTACCTAATACCAGCTTAAACACCGATGGAAACAAGATTAAGCTTTGATCATCTGAGGATTTTTAAACATGACATTTTCAGTGATAACCCTCAATTTCGCCATTTAGAATCAAGAGGATTGAATTTTAGCGGGTATTTTAGTCTATCTGTGTCATTAAAAAGTGGGATTGGCAAATAAATCGCCCTCGACTAAAGTCAGATAACTTAGCATCAGGTAACGGTATTTTTAAATCGGAGTGAAAATGAAACCAGTCATGCGATGGATAAGCTTAAGCTTGTTATTAATAGCAGCATTAAGCGCTTATGCCTATGGCAGCGCCACCAGTGCATTGGTGTTCATCATCTTAGGCATGCTATTGGAAGGGACATTTTGGATTGGATTACTCGGTATAAAACGTTATTAAATTACGATATCACGCTATTCCAAAATATGAATTTGTTCGGATTTGAGTGCCACCGTAGTTTGCATCCCCTTAGTAAGAGCAAGCTTTTGGGCAAAATGCAGCGAGACTTCAGTGTTAAGTTGTAATGGGGTGCCAGTGACGTAGCAGATAAGCCGAACAGATTCGCCCATCACCAGCATAGCGTCGATCGTGACATCTAATTTATTAAAACTGCGGCATAAACGCCCTTTGGAAATCGAATTAAAACGAATACCTTGATTGGGGATAACCCAACGGACTCGACTTCCCACAGGGCGATCTTTGCCATAGTCGCAGGCAATTAGCTGCTCACCAAATTTAAGCCAAGTGAGATTTTTAGTGCTGTCTTGAAATACCACTTCACCATCAAAAATATTTCTTAGCCCCATCTGCCTAGCCACAGCTTCATTTCGTGGCCGCGATAACACCTCGAAAGGTGCACCTTGCTGTAGCATCTTGCCTTGGCTGATCAAAATCATCGAATCAGCCAGCAGTAAGGCTTCATTTAAGTCGTGGGTGACCATTATCACTGGGCAAAGTAACTGCTCTTTGAGGCGCGCAAGTTCAAGGTATAAACGCTCGCGAGTTTCCCTGTCCACCGCAGAAAAAGGCTCATCCAGCAACAAAACCGACGGTTCGCGGGCAAGCGCTCTGGCAAGCGCAACGCGCTGGCGCTGGCCGCCCGATAAATGCGCCGGTAATCTATCGGGTAATCCCTGTAGATTGACCCGTTCGAGCCAATCTTTCGCGCGCGGTATGCGCTCAGCCTTGGGAATATGATCAAGCCCAGCAACCACATTCTCTAGGGCGGTAAGGTTAGGAAATAGTCCAAAATGCTGTGGCATATAACCGATATGGCGTTGCTGCGGGCTTAAGGCGATGCGCGCTTTATCATCAAACCAAGGTCGATCGCCAAAGTGGATTTGTCCCGTATCGGGATGATTCAACCCAGCGATCATCCGTAGCAGCGTGGTTTTTCCACCGCCAGACGGCCCTACCACAGCAAGTACTTCACCCGCTTTACAGCGAAAATCGGCGTTGAGTTTAATGTGTTTATGATTTTGGATCTGACACTGCAGATCAGCGATGATTTGCGCCACGCTGACCTCCTAAACGCCGCGATAGACTGGTTGTTAGTGCTAACGCCGTCACGGCAAACAGCAATAAGACTAATGACATAGTGCCAGCAGCATTAAAATCGAATGATTGCACACTGTCATAAATTGCAATCGAAATCGTCTTAGTCTCGCCAGCAATATTGCCGCCCATCATCAGCACAACGCCAAACTCCCCAAGCACATGGGAGAAGCACAGAACTAATGCCGTTAGCACACCCGGCCACACCATAGGCAATTCAATTTTAAGTAGAATTTTAAGTCGACTCATGCCGCAACAAGCGGCTGCGTCGCGAACATCATTAGGTACAGTTTCAAAGGCGCGTTGTATCGGCTGCACTGCGAAGGGAATATTAACTAAAACGGAGGCGATAACCAGACCAGAAAAGTGAAACACGAGTTGCTGACCCATGACTTGCTCAATCCATTGTCCGAGCCAACTTTGACTGCCAAGCCCCACCAGCAAGTAATAACCAATCACAGTTGGCGGCAATACTAAGGGCACCATGATCAGCGCCTCGACCCAAGATTTGCCGACAAATTGACGATAGGCTAATGCCCGTCCAGCCAAAATAGCTAAAGGAATCAACACTAAAACTGTGATGCCACTCAGCTTGACCGATAACCAAAGTGCCTGCCAATCCATCATGGTTGCTCTGGCAATGAAAAACCATAATCGGCCAAAACACGACGAGCACTATCGGCTCTTAAATAATCGTAAAAATGCTGAGCTGTTTCACCCGCCTTGGCCATTAATGCCATACGCTGAAACAGTGGACTATGCATTTTTGCTGGCACTATGGCGTAATCACAATGTTTGGCAAAAGTAGGAGACATAGCTAAAGAGAGCGCAATAATCCCGCCCTGGGTTGAACCACTAATCGCAAACTGCCCTGCTTGGGACACATTTTCCCCGAGGATCAATTTAGGTTGAATCGCATCCCACAACTGCACAAACTGCAATGCTTCTTTGGCCTTTTCGCCATAGGGAGCGTGATCAGGATTAGCAATAGCAAAACGGGTAATTTTTCCTGCAGCGAGTGCGTCGGCTAACCCCTTAAGTTCAGGATCAACGGACAAACGACCTGTTTTAGGTACAACAATAGCGAGTTGCCCTTGGGCATAAAGAACGCCGGCATCGCGGGCAACGCCAGCACTATGCAATTGCTGAATATATTTTTCATCCGCAGATAAAAATAATTCATAGGGCGCACCGTTTTGGATTTGAGTAGCAAAATTGCCCGATGACCCATAGGATATTTTTACTTTTAGCCCAGTATCATTGGTAAATTTTTGGCTAATATCATCGAGGGCAAAACGTAAATCTGAGGCAGCGGCAATTGCGGGAATCGCTGTATTATCCGCCGCTCGACTGCTAGATGGCGCGACCGCCAAGCACCAGAGTAATGCAAAAACACAGGTATGGAAGAAACGGGTCAAACTCTGCATTGGGTCACCTTAGTGCAATATTCGCGCGGGACTTAAACTGGCAAGCTGCGTTGCGACTACGAGTATCTCTGCCACGCGACTAGTCTTTGTGTTGCCATAGCTTAGCCGCTTGTTCATCGGCATCTTTCGCTTCAACCCAACTTTTACCTTGCTCGCCCGCTTCTAATTTCCAGAATGGCGCTTTGGTTTTTAAAAAGTCGATTAAGAATTCACAAGCAGCAAAAGCGGCCTTGCGATGGGCGCTGGTTACGCCGATAAACACAATCTGCTCACCCAGAGCCATAGTACCGACACGGTGAATAACCGTCACTTTATTGAGCGGCCAACGGCTACGCGCCTCGGCAACGATTTGTTCTAGCACGGCTTCGGTCATGCCAGGATAGTGCTCTAAGGTTAGGTCTGTCACCGCGGCACCATCGTTAAAATCACGCACTTTGCCGACAAAAGTGACTACGGCACCATCGCTATCATCTTGAGCTAGCAGGCGATATTCGTCAGAAACACTAAAATCGACCTCTTGCACTCGAACTGCGGCTAATAAACGCATATTAACCTCCTGTAACCGGTGGGAAAAAGGCGACTTCATCACCATCGTTTACAGGTGTATCCCATTGGCTAATGGTCTGATTTACCGCCACCAGCAATTTGTCAGAGGTTAATACTTTAGCCCATTTGTCGTCGGTTGCCGCCAGCGTTGCCCGTAATGCTTCGGCAGTTTGTGTCTGCTCGCTCGCCTCTAGACTTAATTTAGCTGTGCCCAACAATTCTCGAACTTGAGCAAAAAACAACACGTTAATCATAGTCTTCTCTCGTTTTTGATACGCTAAACCTTAAAATGTCCCGACTTGCCGCCACGCTTTTCCAACAGACGGACTTGGGAGATAACCATATCTTTTTGCACAGCCTTGCACATGTCATAGATAGTTAACGCCGCCACTGAAGCTGCAGTTAACGCTTCCATTTCTACGCCCGTTTTGCCGGATAACTTGCACAGGCTAGTAATACGCACGCGGTTATGTTCAGGTTGTGCCTCTAAATCGACTTCAACTTTCGTTAGCATCAGCGGATGGCAGAGAGGGATAAGATCTGAGGTTTTTTTCGCAGCTTGAATGCCCGCAATACGCGCGGTCGCAAACACATCACCCTTGTGGTGGCTACCACTCATGATCATCTCGAGTGTCGTGCTCGCCATCTCGATAAAAGCTTCTGCACGGGCTTCGCGCTCGGTAACGGCTTTTTCAGTTACATCGACCATATGGGCATTGCCATCGGCATTAATATGGGTAAATACATTGCTCATTGGAGCGATCCTTTAATTGAGGTCAAAACAGGGTACAAGGGAAATTGAACTTATACTCGCGCTAAATTGGCTATGGCAACAGACCTAAAACTAGGTCTAGCCGCCAATAGAGGCAAGATGCTGAGTGACACCTGTGATGCCTTGATGCAAGTAATGGGTTTCTTTCTTCTGGGCTAATTGACCGTGCAGACGCTCAATTAATTCCGCTTGCTGGTTAGAATGCTGTAGCAGATCACGTAAATCGACACCGGATTCCGTAAAGAGGCACAAGTGCAATTTACCCTTAGCAGATACCCGTAAACGGTTACAGGTAGCACAAAAATTATTGGCATAGGGCATGATCAAGCCGATACGGCCCTGATAATCGCTGCGGCTGAAATTTTGGGCTGGACCATCGGAGGCACTTGGCGTATCTAATTGCCAGCCATCTGCCAGTAACTGTGCTTTGATGTCGGCGCCCGCGAGGTGATGGGCTTCAAAATACTCACGACCAAGACCCGTTTCCATCAGCTCGATAAAACGCAGGTCGATTGGCGTGTGTTTAATCCAGTGTAAAAAACGTGGCAAATCTTTATCGTTTAAACCTTTAAGCAGTACGGCGTTGATTTTTACTCGCTCGAAACCTGCCGACAAAGCGGCATCAATCCCCCGCATCACTTCGTCAAACTTATTTTCGCCGGTGATCTGGTAAAACATTTTGGGATCTAAACTATCCACGGACACATTGATACGACGCAAGCCAGCATCGAACCATTCTTTGGCATGCTTTTCGAGTCGATATCCATTAGTGGTCGTCGCAATAGTATGAATGCGCGGGTTATCAGCGACGACACGAATGATGTCGGTAAAGTCTTTACGCAGGGTAGGTTCACCGCCTGTAATGCGGATTTTTTGGGTGCCGACTTGGCTAAATGCGGAGACTAAATTTTCTATCTCATTGAGAGATAAGAATTTTGGTTTACCTTCAGGATGATAACCATCAGGAAGGCAGTAACTGCATTTGAAGTTACAAACGTCAGTGACTGACATCCGTAAATAGTGAAATTTTCGACCAAAGCTGTCTTGTAATTGAGACATGATCACCTTTCCAAGTGTGGGAGGTGAGAGCATTTCTTATCCCACCCCGGTGGCATTATTACCACGGCTACACCTCCATATCTTTCGACTTAGGCAGGCAAGCTCGGAGAACCGTCGTCGGTGATTATAGGCCGAAAGTACTCACTAGCTATACCCCTAAACAGGTATTTATTAACCTAGATCACGCTAGCGTGAATAATCTGTGACAGTCCTCACCTAAAGATTTGTATTGAATTAGACTAAACAGCAGCTTAATCCACTGTGACCTTATCTTATTTTCAGGTAAGGTGGTGCAAGCAATAAAACGCCCGTTTACAAACTACAACACTCGATAAAAATCGGGGAAACGTGAAGGAAGAGGTGAACTGATGGAACGCGAATCAATGGAATTCGATGTTGTTATCGTCGGTGCTGGTCCAGCTGGCTTGGCCACGGCATGTCGATTAATGCAAATATCACAGGATTCAGGTAAAGAAATTACCGTCTGTGTGGTAGAAAAAGGCTCAGAAGTGGGCGCGCATATTCTGTCAGGCGCAGTGTTCGAGACAAAAGTGCTAGACGAGCTATTCAGCGACTGGCGCGAAAAAGATGCCCCAATAAAAACCGCTGTCACCCACGACGAAATCTACCTACTCAGCTCAGCCACCGACGGCCGAGTCATGCCTAATGCTTTTGTGCCAAAAACCATGCACAACGACGGCAATTTTATTATCAGCGTCGGTAATCTGTCCCGCTGGCTTGCCAATCGCGCAGAAGAACTCGGTGTCGAAATATTCCCCGGCTTTGCCGCCAGTGAACTGCTATTTAACGCCGATAACAGCGTTAAAGGTATTTTAATTGGCGATATGGGAGTGGGTGCCGATGGCGAACCCAAAGACAGCTTTATGCCAGGCATGGAGTTGCATGCTAAATATACCGTTTTCTCCGAGGGTTGCCGCGGCCACTTAGGCAAGCAACTTATCGAAAAATACCATTTAGATAATGGTAAAACACCACAGCATTACGGTTTAGGCTTCAAAGAAATTTGGAAAGTCCCCGCCGAGCAACACGAACAAGGCAAAGTCGTTCACACAGGTGGCTGGCCATTAACCGAGGGCGCATCGGGTGGCGGCTTCCTTTATCACATGGAAGATAACCAAATTGCGGTCGGCCTTATTATTGATTTGAACTACAAAAATCCGCATCTGAGCCCATTTGACGAATTCCAGCGCTATAAAACCCACCCTGTGATTGCTAAGTATTTAACGGGTGGCGAACGCCTTAGTTATGGCGCCCGCGCGATTACTAAAGGCGGCTTAAACTCGCTACCTAAGATGAGTTTTCCTGGCGGTCTTATCATAGGCTGCAACGCGGGTACGTTGAACTTTGCTAAAATCAAAGGCACTCACACTGCGATGAAGAGCGGGATTGTTGCAGCAGAAACCTTAGGTAAAGCCATGATGGCAGGGGTTGAAGGCGGTAAAGATCTCGACTGTTACCAAACCCACCTTGAAGAAAGCTGGCTATACGAAGAATTGCATAAATCCCGCAACTTTGGTCCAGCGATGCACAAATTTGGTACCTATTTAGGCGGCGCATTCAACTATATAGATCAAAACTGGTTTGGCGGAAAGTTCCCTATCACACTGCGTGATGAGCACCCAGACTATGCGCAAATGGCACCTGTGAGCGCTTACAGCAAGATTGATTATCCAAAACCCGATGGCAAGCTTAGCTTCGATAAACTGTCCTCAGTGTATCTGTCGAGCACTTATCATGAGGAAGATCAGCCCTGCCATTTACGTCTCAAGGACAGCAGCATTCCACTGGGCATTAACTTGACTCAGTTTAATGAGCCAGCACAGCGTTACTGCCCAGCTGGCGTGTATGAAATCGTCGAAGAGGCGGGTCAACCCAAGTTTGTAATCAATGCGCAAAACTGCATTCATTGCAAAACCTGCGACATTAAAGATCCGAGCCAAAACATCACTTGGGTTACACCAGAAGGCGGTGGTGGTCCAAACTACCCCAACATGTAACATTTGAATGATAAATGTAAATAATGGCGCTCAGTGGAGCGCCTTTTTTTCACCTTTTACACGAATAGTTCACTTTTTTTGCTTGCCCTTACTCGCGACATTGGCCACAATTGCCACACAAAAAAGAGTTCGTTTTCAATCACCATCTCATTTCCATCTATACTCTACATAATTAGATCTACAGCAAGACCAACAGGTTAGGCCAAATAAGTGTTCTATACGCTGTTTTACTCGGCAACCGGCCTAGACTAAGGTTAACTTTTAACATTTCTGTCCGATAATCTTTTACCGTACAAGAGTGCGTTGACCGATAACTCAAAATAGTCCAACACAGGCATATTGATATTTATGATATTTAATAACCTCACCATTAAGCAGAAAATTCTGTTAACAGTGACATTTGCAGTACTGTTGTCGACCATACTCGTCGGCGTATTAAGCCAACGTAGCGCGAAAAATGTCGTACAACAAAGGATGTTAGGTTCGGAATTACCGAGCTTAATGATGCAAATTCGCAATAAGATCGATCTCGACATTTCCACTTTGATGAATGCTGCAGAGCAATTGGCCAGTAGCCGCATGTTACTGCAATGGCTAGAAGACGGTAGACCACAGGCCCAAGAACCCCAAGTCGTAGCCCAACTCAAAGACATCACTCGTCAGTATAAGCTAGCGCAAGCTTCCTACGCTGATAGACAAACTGCCGCCTACTACACTCAGGATGGTTTTCTGCGCGTGCTCACTCCTGCGCAGGATGGCTGGTTTTTTGGTTACCGAGACAGTGGCCAAGAACGTATGTTGAACGTATTTACTGAGGCCAACGGCGAAGTCAAACTCTTCATCAACTACCAACAACCCAATGGTCGCGGCTTAGTCGGGCTTGCTAAATCACTCGATGACATGGTGCGTTTGCTGAGCTCGTTTAAGATTGAAGAAACTGGTTTAGTCTACTTAGTGGATGCTAAAGGTGAGGTAAAACTCCACCCAGATACGAGCCAAATTGGTAAGAGCAGCCTAAGCAACTTATACAAGGATGCGAGTTCAAGCTCATTATTAAACCGCAGTGATTTCAATCTAATCAATACCAAAATCAATGGCGAAAACATGCTGGTTGCCAGTAGTTATATCGCATCTATGGATTGGTACTTAGTCGCACAGGTGCCAGAGGCCGAAGTATTCGCACTATTAACCGAAGCGGCTTATCAGATCTTAATCTGGACGCTAATAATTGCAGCGGGCTTTATTGTACTCGCCATCGTGGTGGCAGGTTCAGTGAGTCGTCCTATTGCCCAAGTTGCCGCCATGTTCCACGACATAGGCGAAGGTGAAGGTGACTTACGTCAACGTCTACCTGTCAATGGTGAAGATGAAATTGCGCAACTCGCCAAGGGATTTAACAGCTTTATCAGTAAGATCCAAGATTCGGTCATCGAAGTGGCACAAACCAGCGAACAGCTCGGTTTCTCGGCTAAGGATGTGTCGAATCAGGCACAGCAAACCTTAGAAGACAGCCACGAGCAGAAAGATCGCACTATGATGGTGGTAACGGCCATTAATGAAATGGGCGCGACGGTTAATGAAATTGCCAGTAATGCCGCCCAAGCTGCGGTTGCCGCCAGAGATGCAGATACTGAAGCCAGCAGCGGCCAAGTTGTGGTAACCCGTGCCCGCGATACCATTAACCAATTGTCGAAAGACGTTGGCCAAGTGGGTGAAGTGATTGAGTCCCTCGCGACCCACACTAAATCCATCGGTGGTATTTTAGATGTGATCCGCGCTATCTCTGAACAGACAAACTTGTTAGCCCTTAACGCGGCCATTGAAGCGGCACGTGCCGGTGAAGCTGGACGCGGTTTTGCTGTCGTCGCCGATGAAGTACGTAACTTAGCATCACGTACCGCAGCATCGACCAATGAAGTGCAAGGCATGATCGACAAGTTGCAATCAGAAGCCAGCCGCGCAGTTAATGCGATGGCTCAGAGTCGTACTCGCTCCCACGAGGGTGTTGTGGCCGTCGATGAAGCCAGCAAATCGTTGATTGGCATTAGCGATCGCATTGGTCTTATCAGCGACATGAACATCCAAGTTGCTGCGGCAACGGAAGAACAATCTACAGTTGTGGAGGACATCAACCGTAACGTCACTGAAATCAATGACATTACTCAACGTACTGCCAATACTGCACAAGCGGCGGCACAGGCGAGTTTAGCCTTGAATCAACTGTCACACCGCTTAGATACCTTAGTGGCTAAGTTTAAGGTGTAAAACCTTAAAACTTATGCCATAAAAAACGCCTTAGATGTTTCCATCTAAGGCGTTTTTCTTTAACTCGCAGAGGTAATTAATCCATAGCAATAAATTTAATCGTTAATGGATAGCGATACACTTTACCTTCGCTGGCCTTAATAATCGCCAGCACAGTGCACACCAAATCGAATATGCCGAGTATGGCTAAAAAGATGAAACCAATGCCGACCAAAGCTAATACGCCACTGATAATCACATAAATCAACAGGCTCAATTTAAAGTTCAAGCAACTACGGCCACATTGATCAACAAATGCGGACTCTTCACGCTTCATCAGCCAAATGATCAAAGGACCAAGAATAGAGCCCAACGGCACTAAGTATCCAATAAAACTTGAGGCGTATACCAGTAAGCCAAAATCTTTATCACTTTTTGTAACGGGGTCAATCATAGGTCATCCCTGTTTTATCATTTTGAATATAAAGCCTTATTTACCACTCGGCCCATATAAACGCATTTGCCAATCTTCTACTGTCTGTAATGCTAAGCGGCGTTGTAGGCTATTAACCCAACTCAGCGCTAATCCCTCGCAGGAAGCTAAACGATCATAGGCACAGGCATTAAACGTTGGCGAGAAATAGAGTGACATGGCCTCGGCAACACTGATATCAGTACGACGCTCAACTAATTCAATCTTATCGTTTAACTGAATAATCCCTGGGGTTAAGATTCTATAAAACCAACCACATAATTGGCTTTGCTGCATGGCGAGTGCGAATTCTCTGTGACCAAATTGCAGATTCAATTTAAAACAAGGTGAACGCGGCTGAGTCACTTGCACTTTTACTGCGCCAATTTGCAAGATATCGCCAATATTGACTTGAGTTTCGTTCAGTCCAACGGTGCTAATGTTCTCTCCCATGCTGGGTGCATCTTCGAGCTGGGTGATTAAGTCCCAACGACGATATTGGCCGTAGTGCTCGCGGGGGAAATGATGTAGCACGCGATCAAGGCCGCCATGGTGTTTTGGATCGGCCTGCACGTCCCCTTCAACATGGTCGATATGCACTAACAGTTGTTGAGCCGCTTGCTTACCATCAATCCCCGTAGCAACTCCGGACATTTCTTGAAGATGGGTTCCTAAGTACAATCCAGACAATTTATTAATCAACAACTTTGACATCAGCAACTCCAAATCAATGACCTATCGCGCATTACTGTCAGAGTGTAAACCGCGATACACCAATAATACAATCAACCCGCGCCATAACCCACAAAGGTAGGCTAAACATTGCTGCCAAGAAGAACCGAGTAGAGTCTATGAATGATTTAACACCACTTGATTTCGGCCCGCTTCTTTTGCCTGATACAAAGCCAGATCGGCACGTTTGATAAGGTCCTCTGCGGGCTCTTGCACTTGATGCTCAGCAACACCAATACTGGCAGTAATAGAAATGTGTAATCCATTCACTTTAATTTCCCGCTGGGAAATGAGGTCACGGATCTGTTCTGCCAGTTCTGCCGCTCGAGATAAATCCATCTCAGGAAGTAAAATTAAAAACTCCTCACCGCCCCAGCGACATAAAATATCCTGTTGTTGTAGTAAGCCACGCAGCATATTAGTCATGGTTTTTAATACTAAGTCACCAATCCCATGCCCATAACTGTCGTTCACTTTTTTAAAGTGGTCGATATCCAGCAAGAGTATTGAAATCGGCGATTGTGTCAGCTTAGCTTTATCTAACGCCTGCCTAAAGTACTCATCAAACACCTGACGGTTAGCGGCGCCAGTGAGCTTATCAGTAGACGCCATAATTTCTAGTTTGCGCTGATAACGACCTAAGGTCATGTTTGAGATGAATAAAATACCTAGAGTCACCATTAGGCTTAACGCCAAATTACCCCAAAACGTATTTAACAGTTCCCGCTCTTGTGACGCATCCTCCTGCTCAACAATCAAATACCACTTAAACTCAGGAACTAAGCGACTATTGAGATAAACCGTTTTCCCGTTTTTCTGATAGCTGAAGGCGGCACTTGGGCTGGTTAAAATACGCGTAGCCAAATTATCAAGCCCTACGTTCGTTTGCAGCGAATCCGTACCGTCATATTGATCGCCATGCAAAGTGACATTACCTTGCCGGTCGGTAAAGAACACTCGGCGGTTATAACGCTTTTGATATAACTCAATTAAGGCTTTAACCTTTTCAACCGCCAACCCCACACCGGTAACACCAATAAATTTTCCTTCAAAATCAAAAACTTTATAGTTAACAAATACGGTTGTCTTACTGCGGTCAGCCGTATCGGCATCAATATTGACCTCATAATGCTCAGATTCAGGTAAAGAACGCACTCGAAAATACCAAGCATCGTCAGGCTCTACATCTTGGATTTGTTTTAAAATGCCCGTGGAATGGTAATAATTTCGACTTTTCTCAGACACAAAAAAGCTAGTGACTGTACCGTATTTCTCTTGGATTTCCTTAAGGTAACGAATGAGTTTTTCGGGCTCTTGCTCATGACTTAAGGTCCAATCCCGAACAAAGGTATCCTGCGCCATCAGGGATGAAATAAAGATGGGTCGTAACAAATCCTGTTGAATTTCTGAATAAATATTGTCACTTGTGAGCGGTAAGGTATTGCTCTCTATTTGTTGGCTCAGTGAATCATGGGCCACTTTGTAACTGATACCGCTGGTCACTAAAAAGGCGACCAAAAGCAAAACAGACAGAAGCCAAATAAATTTATTTTTATCATTCCAAGCGTTATTGCCCATTCTCAACTCCAAAGACTACAGAACACCTTGAGTGGCTTATTATTTTAATTTAACGATAACTATTTTAGTTGAATAAATGTTAACGCAATTGCGCCATGGCCGCACAAGATTTCTGTCGTATTGGCGTTCTACGATGGAATAACTTTATTTTGAGCAAAAAAATGCCTCGTTGGGGAAACGAGGCAAAAACATACTAACCAATAAATGGGAGAAAAGCACAAGAAAACGTTAAGGGACAAGAGCTATGCGCCACAAGACATACTCTAGCAAGGGCGTATGACAGAAAGATGACTCAAACTGCTCGCCCGCAGATTTTCATGCGATTTGCTTCGCCTCTAAATACTGTTTTAGTGCCTCACCCGGAATAGAACTATCAGTTGCCACCGCAAATGCCGACCAAATCGCCCCTTCTGCCATGGCCTCAGTAATCGACTGGCCGATGCAGAGACTGTGGATCAACCCTGCCGCATAGGCATCACCCGCGCCTGTGGTATCAACAACTGTGGCAGGGATAGCAGCAACATGCTGCACTTGATCATGCGTGTAAACCTTAGCCCCATTGATACCATCGGTGACAATAAAGTAACGCAGACAATCGCCGCCAATGCTTTTGCCATATTCCCAAGATGCGCCATCACAACGCCCCTGAATATCACTCATAGAGGCCAATAAAATATGACAAGGTCTCTGTCTGTCGTCCTTGGCTAATTGCGCGACCACAAGACAATGTTCTAAAGCTGTTTTTGCCCAGCTGACAGAGCCTTCAGCGGAAGTATTAAAATACAGCGCGTCCCATGGCTGCCATTTCGGCGGTACAGATAATTCAAATATGGGTCTTTGTGGCCGAATAATGGTGCGCTCGCCGTCTGGCGTCATTACAAGCAGCATTTCGCATGTATTGCCGGTGCGGCGCTGCACTAAGCGACAATCGAGCCCTTGCGTACTGGCTTCTGCAATGAGCCAATCCCCCATGTCATCACGGCCCACTTGACTCACCAGCGCGACGCTATGCCCAGCCCAGACTAAACCTAATCCGGTATTTGCCCCACCGCCGCCGAGCCTTTGGCCGCCATCTTGATAATGGAAACGTCCACCTGTTTTTAAAGGTTTATCAAGCAGTAAGATCCGATCACAGTTGAGATTGGCAACTAACAGAATATTAGCCATTACAAGGCTCCAAAGGGCAAAAAAGCATCAAGGCCAGAAGATAAAAACAAAGAAATATCAATCTAGAGCAAAATGCTCACAGGCACAATCCAATCATCGAGATAGAAACACTATAAGGATATGGCAGCGCCTTGATGTAAGCATTTGTCCCGAAGAAGACGAGAAAAACAGTTATACACCCATACGGTATAACATAGCTGTTAACTCTAACACTTTGTTTAAAATCGATTTATAGAAAAGATAACGTCTCAGGACAAAATGAAGCGTAACCATTTTGAAGCCGACTCGATTAATTATCAGTAGACATAGTTAAAATGCATGCAGGATACATATATTAAATTTATGAATGGAATCAAACGCTATGCTAATGGAAATATGGGATACCGCCGAAGAAAAATCTGAGCAGCTACGCCGTTATCAGCTCTGTATAGAAGAATTTAATGAATTGAATTTTCACGATGTTTATATTGCAGAAATCAAACAAGAATACCAACAACTTGCTGAACAAGTAAAAGTGCAGTCAACCTCGGATCCCGAGCGCTAACTGCACTTTGCCATCTAGTTACTCACGATAAACCTTCAATTACTTTATTGGCGTCAATGGTGATAAAGACGCAAATTGTACTGCTAATGTCCAATCTGTAATGACCATATCTGAAGGCTGCCAACTGTCATCAACCCACTCATAAACCAAGCCAGGGTTTTCCTCTGCGTTGACTAACAAACGCCGTCCATCTTGCAACACAAGCGTATAATCGAGCCCCTGCGCATCGACACTTTCAATGTCCCCCAAGACATTGTGCTTAATGGCCGAAATAGTTCCGGTTGCCTTAACGGCATCGTTTTCCTTTGCACCGCTGTAAAACTTTAACGCCTCGTTTGCGGCAGTCTTGTGAAAAACAAACTCCTCAGTCACACCCACTACGATCGACGGATCAAGCTCATACCAGGCGGGTATCCATAATGCGTTAATTGTCATCCCGTTATATCCTGCATAATAATTTTACGGACGGGATCATTCTGCCTTAACCCCGACAGAGAAAATACTCTTCAGGGATAAAATAATTTTAATCCCTGTAAGGGATAGCATCACTAAATTGAGCGCATCACTTTCTTTGTAAGATAATTCCAAACCAGAGGGTCATACCTGAGATGCTTTAAGCTCCAGCACTGATGTTGGACTCAATTGGTCTTTCTGTTAGTTTGTAAAACACTTTG
Organism: Shewanella sp. M-Br; assembly: GCF_036245925.1. Taxonomy (NCBI): domain Bacteria; kingdom Pseudomonadati; phylum Pseudomonadota; class Gammaproteobacteria; order Alteromonadales; family Shewanellaceae; genus Shewanella; species Shewanella sp. M-Br. The sequence goes on along the minus strand of NZ_BJBV01000028.1, from coordinate 32,296 downwards.
CCTCAAACCGACACATTAAGCTGACAAAGTGATCCTGAGCTCAGTAATCGCGTATAGAGTCACACACGATAGATTAATCTTCCCATGCTTGCACCGCAGGCCGATAAATACGGAGTTTACTTGTCTATGGATAAGCCCATAATGCAACCCCCTCAAACCCTTAAGCTCATTGGTGAAACTGAGGCCGGAAAGCGTCAAGAGCTTAAGCAATACTTTAATCAGACATGGGCTTTATACGAGTCTCTGTATGATTTGATCCAAGAAGATAGCGCCTATTACCTCAAAGCCGAGCCGCTGCGCCATCCGTTAATCTTTTACTTTGGCCATACGGCCACTTTCTATATCAACAAACTCAAACTCGGTAAATTTCTCGATGAACGAGTAAACGACAACTTCGAATCCATGTTCGCCATTGGTGTCGATGAGATGTCTTGGGATGATTTGAACGAAAAACATTATCCGTGGCCGGATGTGGCAGAGGTGCGAAGCTATCGCCAACAAGTTAATGCTGTCATCAATCGTGTTATCGATGAAATGCCTCTAGCGTTACCTATCACTCAAAATAGTCCAGCTTGGATCATTTTGATGGGCATTGAACATGAGCGTATTCATTTAGAAACCTCATCGGTGATCATCCGCCAACTGCCACTGGAATATGTCGCGCCCAACCACCTCTGGCCTGCGTGCCAAGACACCGCCCCTGCCGAGACCAACAGTTTATTGGCTGTAAAAGGGCAAAAAGTGACCTTAGGCAAAACTGAACAAGACCAAACCTACGGTTGGGACAATGAATACGGCCATAAAATATTTAACGTTAACGACTTTAAGGCTGCTAAATTCTTAGTCTCGAATCAAGAATATCTCGCATTCGTCGAGGCTGGCGGCTATCGCTCACACCAATTTTGGAATGAAGAAGGCCAAGCTTGGCTTGCCTATACCCAAGCACAAATGCCGCGTTTTTGGCGCTTAAGACAAGATAAATGGTGGCAACGTAACTTAGTGGAAGAAATTCCGCTGCCATTAAACTGGCCTGTTGAAGTGAATCAACTCGAAGCTAAGGCCTTCTGTAATTGGAAAGCCGAACAAAAGCAAAGCAATATACGTCTATTAACTGAAGCTGAGTGGTACATCTTACGCGAGAATGTGCCCGCCGATGCGCCCGATTGGCATGAAGTGCCGGGCAATATTGCTTTGGCTTATTACGCCTCTTCTTGCCCAGTGAATCGCTTCGAACATAATGGCTTTTTCGATATTGTCGGTAATGTTTGGCAATGGACAGAAACCGCAATCGACGGTTTTGACGGCTTCGCCGTACACCCACTTTACGATGATTTCTCCACCCCAACCTTCGATGGCAAACATAATCTCATCAAAGGTGGCTCGTGGATCTCTACGGGTAATGAGGCAATTGCTTCATCACGCTATGCGTTTCGTCGACATTTTTATCAACACGCGGGCTTTCGCTATGTGGAATCCCCCCAAAATCCAGCTCAAATGGCCGAGGTCAATGTGTACGAAACGGATGAACTGATTTCCCAATACCTTGAATTCCACTATGGCGCCGAATATTTCGGGGTTGCTAACTTCTGCGTCAATGGTGTGCAGCAAGCGCTGAGTGAAATTCAATTGACTCATACAGCTAAAGCCCTCGATATCGGCTGCTCCGTTGGTCGCGCGAGTTTCGAACTGGCAAAAGTGTTTGATCATGTTGATGGTATCGACTTCTCGGCGCGCTTTATTCAACAGGCCTATGCGCTGACAGAACAAGGTGAAAAACGTTACACCATACGCACCGAAGGCGACTTACAGGAATTTAAGAGTGCGAGTCTCGCAAAACTGGGATATGAGCTTGAGACGAAAAAGGTCAACTTTATGCAAGGTGATGCCTGTAATTTAAAGCCCATCTACACAGGTTATGATTTGGTTTATGCCTCAAATCTTATCGACAGGTTAAACGAGCCTAAGCACTTTTTAACCAGTATTGCCCAGCGGATTAATCAAGGTGGATACCTTGTGATAGCCTCGCCATACACTTGGCTTGAGGATTATACGCCCAAGGATAAATGGTTAGGTGGCGTTAAAGTCAAAGGAGAGAACTTCACCACCTTAGATGGTTTGACCGAAACCTTGATCGGCCAATTTGAGCTGGTCGCAGTGAAGGAAATCCCCTTCGTGATCCGCGAGACTAAACGTAAATTCCAACATTCCATCTCAGAAATGACAATTTGGCGTAAACGTTAATGCTCACTCATCGGATAACCAACTGAAGTCCTGATAAAAATATCCGCCAGAAATCCATTTCTGGCGGATGTGTAACATCCAGCTCAGTCACATTTACAGCACCAACGAAGGTGAGAACACTGTAAATGCAGCGAAAAATATCTACACCTTAAACTGTGCCGTTGTTAAACCAAGCTGATTTGCTAACCCCAACAGACTCCGCGTACTCGCTGCTACTTGACTGATAGCCGCACTATTTTCCTCCGCCGCCACGCTTAAGCCCGCAATCCCCTGCGCAATCGTCGCCGAAACCGTTGTTTGTTCTTCCGCAGCGGTTGCAGTTTGAATCATTAATGCCTTTAAGGTTTCTAAGCGCAAAGCAATATCATCCACCGCGGTCTGCATTCCATCCGCATCTTCTGCGGTTTTAGAGGCTTCAGTGGAACAAGTCACACTATGCAACGCCAGCACACCTGACTGTTGCTGAATACCTTTTAACACTTGCCCAATATCCTGAGTTGCTAATTGAACCTTCACCGCTAACTGGCGAACCTCATCCGCAACCACAGCAAATCCACGACCATGCTCGCCAGCTCTCGCAGCTTCAATCGCCGCATTAAGTGACAGCAGATTCGTTTGTTCGGCTATGGCATTAATCACAGCCAATACCGAACCGATTTTCTGACTGTCGGCCTCAAGGCTGCCCACCTGTTGATGTATGGTCGCAAAACTGCTCAAGGTCACTTTCAAGCTTTTACGTGTACTGGCTAAATTTTGCGAAAGAATTTCACTCGAATGGGTACAGGCTGACACTTCATCGGAGGATTTAAGCGTATTCGTGCTGATTTCCGCGGCGGCATAACTCATTTCTTCGACCGCGGTTGCTAACATATCGGTTTCTTTCGCCTGCATCTGAATACTGCAATCGGCTTGGGTCATAGCGGCAGAATTTTGTTCAGCGGCGGATTCGAGTTCATGTCCAACGCCCACCAGCTGACTGATGATTTCTTTGAGCTTAGTTTGCATCCGCGCCAACCAACTCATCAGGTGATTATCCGTTTGAACATGCGGTAAATTATGAGTTAAATCGCCAGAGGCGATCATACTGGTCAAGTTACACATGTCCTCAGGCTCACCGCCGAGCGGCTTTAATACAAACCCTGTAACTAACTTAGCGGCAGCGAACGCCAACACTAAGGCTGCTGCACAAACAGATAAGCCGATAAACATCATACGGTAGGCGGGAGCTGCTATTTCACTCACATCAATTTCAGCCATCAAACCCCAACGTAAACCGAGCTCAACGACAGGAGAATAAGCGGATAAAACGGGATTATTGTTATAGTCATTCACTTGCATCACACCCGATTTACCAGCCAGCGCCTCCTTTACCGCCAGCGTATCAACACCATTCTGAGCTACCGTTCCCGCAAACGAAGCCGTAACAGTGCGATTAATGGGGTCAAGAAAAGAATCAGAACGCATGCGATTATTTGGGCCAATGAGATAAGTTTCACCACTTTGCCCCATACCCTCACGAATTTGCATAACTCTGTTAATGCGATCGATTGATACTTGAGCCGCCACCACCAATCTTTGTTGATTAAACTGAATCGACTGGCCAATAAATGCCGCCGGTTGACCATTTGAAGGCGCGTATGCGGAAAAATCTTGTAGTAATACTGTGCCCGCCGATCCCAATGCCTTATTGAATAACTGTGCTAATCCCGAATCATGGAAGGGTCCAGTACGCAAATTGGTACCGAAATCAGACTCCTTCGCCACTGTATATAAAACGGTGCCATCGTCACTAATAATAAATAGGTCATAAAAACCGAGGGATTTATTTAATGACTGCAAGGTTTGATCTATGTCAGTAAGAGTATCGAGACTTTTTTGGCTGGCAATTACGGCGCTGACGGCCTGCAGGTTATCGGAAAAGTCCTGAAACATGCCAACAATCTGCCGTTGCTTGATCTCACGCACAGCCACTAAACGAGACTGAGCCTCGGCAAACAATTCATCGCGAGCAATGTAAGTCACTACTGCGGTGGCAAATATGAGGGGTAATAGGACAATCAATAAACTGATAAGCTGAATTTTACGAGTAAAACCCATGGTGAGACTCCTTGTCGCGCGTCGAATTCCATTCCTTCAATCTTTGCAGAATCAAACCTGCCTTAAAACTATAGGAGAAGAATCTCAGCTAAACAAAGCGGTGCCGACTATTTTCATCAAAAGTTCACTAAAATTCCGACAACTCATTATTTTTAAGTAGAAAAATGATTAATAACTTTAAATGACAGCCACGCCATACCGACCATTTCAAACAAAATGATATAGTGGGAAATAAGCAATAAACCGAACGTTAGCATCAACTTATATTGAATGCGCACATCCATGCGACAAATGATGCATTGAAATTTATTAAATATGCATATAAATTCATCTAAAGCCAATTTATAGAGGATTAATAATGAGTTTACTTGAGCAAGTGTCAGTATCTAAAAAAGCCAACATCTACTTTGATGGCAAAGTGGCTAGCCGTAGCGTATTTTTTGCCGATGGCAGCAAGCAGACCTTAGGTGTTGTATTACCAGGGGAATATGAGTTCTCAACCTCCCAAGGCGAAATAATGGAAGTCACCAGTGGCCGTTTTGAGGTGTTGTTACCGGAGAGCTCTGTATGGCAGGAGTTTAGCGAAGGCACTCAATTTGAGCTGGCTGCGAATGTTAGCTTTAAAATCCGCAATACTGCCATTGCCGAATATTGCTGTAGCTACCTCTAATCATCTCGATTGAGTGGCAGTACGATTAATATTTCACATCAATCGTGAATCGAATGCTCACAGTGACGGTTTATCTCAGCACTGTGAGTATGTTGTCCTACCGACCATTTCACCATCAGAATGCCTTATCCGTCTAACATTTATCAATTTGGCAATTTTATTAACCTGGCTCAAGGCAGCGCAAAAGTCACAATGCAAAGCATACTAAATCGAATGCGTTGATATCGCCGAAAAAACAACACTAGACGACCGGTCTAATTTGATTTATCCTAACCCACATGAAAATTGAAACTCAATCCACTCGCCAGCACATTCTCGATATCGGCTACAAGCTGATCGTACGCAAAGGCTTCTCCAGCGTCGGCTTATCCCTACTGCTGCAGGTGGCCGAAGTGCCAAAAGGCTCGTTTTATCACTACTTCAAATCCAAAGAACAATTTGGCGAAGCGCTCATAACTGATTATTTCGAGAAATATCAGTCAGATTTAGACGCATTATTCAATAACTCAACACTGACAGGCTATCAGCGCTTGATGCAGTACTGGCAACAATGGTTGCACGTACAAGCTGACGGCTGCGTAGATCAAAAATGCCTCGTCGTGAAACTCAGTGCCGAAGTGGCCGATTTATCCGAAGCCATGCGAGTTGCCTTACTTAAAGGTTCCGCCAGCATCATAGACAGGTTAACCACCTGTGTTCAAGTTGGCATAAACGACAGTTCAATCGCCGAGCAAGATCCGCAATCGACCGCTGAAATGTTGTATCACATGTGGTTAGGTGCCAGCTTAATGAACAAGTTAGGCCACAGCCCCGCGGCACTCGAACGTGCGATCGTGACGACTAAAGCTATTTTAACGCCTAAAACGGCCCTTTAACTTAATACCAATTCAAAACCAATATTTGCTGATATCAGTCAGCCTAGATTTTTAAAGAATACATTTTCATGCCACGAAATTAGACGACTGGTCTACTAATTTAACGGGCGATTAATTAACGCAGCGCATTTAACACTGCTAATTTAAAGTAGCTCACTTAAAGTAATAAGGGATAAATCATCCATGCTAAATTTTAACTATTACAACCCAACCCGTATCCGTTTTGGTAAAGACACTATCGCCGAAATTGATTCTCTAGTACCGAGCGATGCTAAAGTGATGATCCTCTTTGGCGGCAGCAGTGCTAGAAAAACAGGCACGTTAGACGAAGTTAAACAATCATTGGGCAATCGTTTCGTCGTCGAGTTCGATGGCATTGAGCCAAACCCAACCTATGAAACCTTAATGAAAGCCGTCGCCCAAGTGCGTGAGCAGAATATCGACTTCCTCCTCGCGGTTGGCGGTGGTTCGGTTATCGATGGCACTAAATTTGTTGCCGCTGCAGCGGTATTTGAAGGTGAACCTTGGGACATTCTCACTAGCTGGGGCGCCAATGTGACTCAAGCTATGCCTTTTGGCTCAGTCTTAACCTTACCTGCGACGGGTTCCGAAATGAACAACGCCAGCGTAGTGACCCGTAAATCACTACAGGCTAAACTGCCATTCCGTAATGATTTGGTTTATCCACAATTCTCAATACTCGATCCGACTAAAACCTTCACCCTACCAGAGCGCCAAGTGGCCAACGGTGTTGTCGATGCTTTTGTACATATCACAGAGCAATACCTCACTTACCCCGTTAACGCCGCTGTGCAGGACAGATTTGCCGAAGGTCTTTTACAAACCTTGATTGAGCTTGGTCCACAAGTGCTAGTTCAACCAGAAGATTACGACATTCGCGCGAACTTAATGTGGGTTGCCACTATGGCACTCAACGGCACAATTGGCGTCGGCGTTCCCCACGACTGGGCAACCCATATGATTGGCCATGAACTAACTGCACTTTACGATATCGACCATGCGCGCACATTGGCAATCATACTGCCTGCCCTGCTGCAATGTACAAAAGAGGCTAAACGCGACAAGTTACTCCAGTACGCCGACCGTGTGTGGCACATCAACACAGGTACAGATGACGAGCGTATCGACGCCGCTATCGCAAAAACCAAGGCTTTCTTCGAAGCCATGGGCATACCGACACATTTATCTGCCTATGATCTCGATGCCAGCCACGTTGATGCTGTAGTGAAACAGCTTGAACTGCACGGCATGGTGGCACTAGGCGAACATGGCAATATTGACCCAGCCATGAGCCGTAACATTTTGACCTTAGCCCTATAACGTCAAATGAACTAAACCCAAAGCTCACACGTATTGATGTGAGCAACTTAGGTAAAGGTATGAAAATGAATATATTAATGGTACTCACGTCGTATGATAAACTCGGTGATACCGGTTTAAAAACAGGCTTTTGGCTAGAAGAATTCGCCTCACCTTTTTATGTTTTTAAAGATAAAGGTTTTGACATTACCTTAGCCTCGCCACTGGGCGGTCAACCACCACTCGATCCAAAAAGTGATGAGCCAGACTTTCAGACCGAAGCCACTGCGCGCTTTAGCAAAGATCCTGAGGCTCAAGCACTGCTAGCGAATACCACTCGCTTAAGTGAAATCAATGCAGCCGATTATGATGCGGTTTTCTATCCGGGCGGCCACGGCCCACTGTGGGATCTTGCCGAAGATAAGCATTCTATCGCCTTAATTGAACAGTTTTATCAAGCCAATAAACCCCTAGGGCTCGTATGTCATGCGCCTGCTGCATTGCTGCACCCTAAAACCAGTGATGGCAAGCCATTGGTCAGCGGCAAGCGTGTTACCGGTTTCAGCAACTCTGAAGAAGAAGCCGTGCAACTCACTCATGTCGTGCCATTTTTGGTTGAAGACATGCTGCAGAAAAATGGTGGCAATTATGTCAAAGGTGATGACTGGACAAGCTTTGTCGTCGCAGATGGCCATTTGATCACAGGCCAAAATCCGGGATCATCCGAAGCCGTAGCCGAAACCATAGTTGCGCAATTGAACGCGAGAGGCTAAGCGATAAATACGCGACGCTCAGCTTGAAATGAACAAAGACAGGCGCACAAGTGTGCTAAATGCGTTAAAAAGAGCTGTCGCACCATAATAGTGCGACAGCCAAAATGTACTCTCACTGTCCAAAGGAAAGCCCATGATCACCTTGCACCATCTCAATAAATCACGCTCTAAACGTATCATCTGGTTGCTAGAGGAACTCGGTCAACCCTATGAAATTAAGAGTTATCAACGTGATAGCCAGACTTTTCTCGCGCCACCCGAACTTAAGCAAATTCATCCGTTAGGCAAATCACCCGTTATCGAAATGGACGGTCAAGTGATAGCAGAATCGGGTGCGATCACCGAATATCTGATTGAAAAATATGCGGCGGATACCTTAGCCCCCGCCAGAGACAGCGCAGACTATGTCAGTTATCTGCAATGGCTACACTTTGCCGAAAGCTCAGCCATGCTGCCTTTGTTACTGCGTATGTTCGTGCAAAAGGACGGTTGTAAAACCAATTTCCTTGAAGGTTATGCCGCGACGGAAGTCAGTAAGATTAGTCATTACTTCAATGATATGTTGGCTGATAAAACCTATCTTGTTGCAGACAAGCTCACGGGTGCGGATATCATGATGTCCTTCGTGGTGGAGCTACTGGCTAACAGTGGCGATCTCGCGAAATTTGAACACATTGAACGCTATGCCACTCAATTATCCCAACATGCCGCTTGGGTCAAAGCGAGTGAGATCGAGAAACAACTCGATGCAAGCCTGTAATTGATGGATCGAATTCGGGCACATGTTAGTGCCCGAGCTTAACCCACTTTAACTAACCCCTGTTTCTGCCTCCCCATTTTCTGTCGACTTTATACCTTCTCAGTGGTGACGTCCTTAACCACTTAGCGCAACAAACACCATGATTTTTGATGTAAAAGAGACTAATCTTGATTAACTCTATCTCAAGGCTACAGGGACTTTAGCATGCGTTCACTCACACTCATCGGCTTAGTGCTATTTAGCATGTTAGCGCAAGCGACTGTTTATAAATGGGTCGATAAAGATGGCAAAGTCCATTACTCCGATGAGCCGCAGCCAAATGCCCAAGTCGTTGAGCTAAAAGATAAGACCTTAAATCAAATTGCCCTTCCTCTGCCCAAAACAGACTTAAACAGCTCAAATCAAGCAATTGAATCTATTAAATATCAAGTCAATATTACCTCTCCGACCGAAGAGGAAACCGTCAGAGATAACAATGGCGATTTCGACGTCGTTGCGACTATCACCCCAGAGCTAAAAAGTCAGTATTTGATGGCCCTCAAGCTCGATGGCAACCCCGTCGGTCAGCCGCAAATTGGCGGTACCTTCAAACTCAAAAACATCGACCGAGGTGAACATACCTTAGTCGTTGACGCTTTGACTCAAAACGGCAAAGTCTTTGCATCAAGTTCACCAAGAAAGATATTTCTTCATCAAGCAGCTAAGCGTTAATGTCACTATTTGTATAGTAAAAGTTAGTATAAAAACTTTAAATACATGAAGTTAGATTAACTCCTCCTGACTAAACCGTTTGATGAAGACAAGTTGCAGCTTGCACCAGATTGGTGCACCATAGTGGTGCAACCCTATTTCTAGGAACGGTCGATGGATAAAGAGACACTGCTCAATCATTTAGTTACCGCTGTACTTGTCATAGATAAGGATCTCAAGCCTTGTTATGCCAACGCAGCAGCAGAGCAATTATTAGGTGTTGGTAGCCATAGACTCGTAGAACAAACTTTGCCTGAGCACTATCAAATCCTCGGTGTCGACGCCAAGCTATTAATGGATGCAGTAACAGCCGGCCAAGGCTTAACGGTCAATACGGCAGCACTAGTCACGCTCGATGGCCAACATCATACCGTTGATTTAACCCTTATTCCCCTCGATGACGAGGCTGAACTCAGCCTGCTCGAACTGCGCCAAGTTGACCAACAAAGACGCATTCATCAGCAACTGAGTCAAGATGCACAGCAACAAGCGGCGCAGTTTTTGGTGCGCAACTTAGCCCATGAAATCAAGAATCCTTTAGGCGGCCTTCGCGGTGCGGCACAGCTATTATCGCGGGAGCTGGATGATCCGGCGCTGAAGGAATTCACTACGCTCATCATAGAGCAGGCCGATCGGCTGCGTAATTTAGTGGACCGTCTGCTCGGCCCCCAAAGGCCGACACAGCACAGTCTGCACAACATCCATCAAGTGGTGCAAAAGGTCTATAAGTTAGTTGAAATGGCGCTGCCCGCTAACATCCAGCTCAAACGGGATTACGATCCATCCATTCCCGATATCGAGATGGATCCTGACCAAATGCAGCAAGCTGTGCTGAACATTTTACAAAATGCGGTGCAGGCGCTTGAACATACGGGCGGCGAAATTTTGATCCGCACTCGCACTCAACACCAAGTCACCATAGGCTCACAGCGCCACAAGCTAGTGTTAACCCTATCGATTATCGACAACGGCCCCGGTATACCGCCTGAGCTAATGGACACATTATTTTATCCCATGGTGACAAGCCGTGAGCAAGGTTCAGGTTTAGGCCTCTCGATTGCTCATAATATTGCCCGTTTACACTCGGGAAGGATCGATTGCCTCTCCAGCGCAGGGCACACAGAATTTATCATTTCATTACCAATTTTAAGCGCTAAATAATTTCGACAGTACCTACCCATACCGTATGAGGAAGCAAGATGCGAATTAGTGAACAAGTGTGGATCCTCGACGATGACAGCTCGATACGCTGGGTACTCGAAAAGGCACTGCAAGGTGCTAAGCTCAGCACCGCCAGCTTTGCCGCCGCCGAATCCCTGTGGCAGGCATTAGAAATATCGCAACCGCACGTGATAGTGTCGGACATCCGTATGCCCGGCACGGATGGTTTAAGCCTGCTCGAACGATTGCAGGTGCATTATCCCCATATTCCCGTGATCATTATGACAGCGCACTCAGACTTAGACAGTGCAGTGAGTGCCTATCAAGCGGGCGCATTTGAGTATCTGCCTAAACCCTTCGACATCGATGAGGCGATCTCTCTGGTTGAGCGCGCACTTACCCATGCCACTGAACAGAGCCCTGCACCCGCGCAAGAAACCCAAGTCAAAACACCCGAAATCATAGGTGAAGCGCCAGCGATGCAGGAAGTGTTTCGCGCCATAGGCAGACTTTCACGCTCATCGATCAGCGTGCTGATCAATGGTCAATCGGGAACGGGTAAAGAGTTAGTGGCTGGCGCGTTACACAAACACAGCCCACGTAAAGACAAGCCATTTATCGCGCTGAACATGGCAGCGATCCCCAAGGATTTAATCGAATCTGAGCTATTCGGCCACGAAAAAGGAGCCTTCACAGGCGCAGCCAATGTGCGCCAAGGTCGCTTCGAACAAGCAAACGGTGGCACGCTCTTTTTAGATGAAATCGGCGATATGCCGTTAGACGTACAAACACGGTTACTCAGAGTGCTCGCCGATGGCCAATTCTACCGCGTCGGAGGTCATAATGCGGTACAAGTCGATGTGCGTATCATAGCAGCGACCCACCAAGATCTTGAATTATTAGTACAAAAAGGTGGCTTTAGAGAGGACTTGTTCCATCGCCTCAACGTGATCCGCGTGCACTTGCCGCCACTATCACAAAGACGAGAAGACATTCCCCAGCTCGCTACCCATTTTCTCGCCTCGGCAGCGAAGGAAATTGGTGTAGAAACTAAAATAATGACCAAGGAAACCGCGGTAAAACTCTCCCAATTACCTTGGCCAGGTAATGTCCGACAACTCGAAAACACCTGCCGTTGGTTAACCGTAATGGCATCGGGGCAAGAAATTTTACCCCAAGACTTACCGCCAGAATTACTGAAAGACCCTGTGAGTGTCACCCACACGGCGAAAGGCAGCCAAGATTGGCAATCGGCACTGACTGAGTGGATAGACAAAAAACTCTCGGAAGGAAACAGCGATCTGTTAACTGAGGTGCAGCCCGCATTCGAACGCATACTGCTAGAAACTGCGCTGCGCCATACCCAAGGCCATAAACAGGAAGCGGCGAAACGTTTAGGCTGGGGACGAAATACCTTAACGCGGAAATTAAAAGAACTGTCGATGGATTGAGTAGATAAAATAACGTTACTACTCGTTATATCAATACAAGCTTATTCATAATCAAACAATAAAAAGGGATATCTTCACATCCCTTTTTATTTGAAATTCATTTCATTTTCATTGGCATGAATTAAATATGCCAAATCTAAAAAAATTAGAATTGATAATGCATACCTACAGCGAATTGCTTAATATCAGTGTCAATATCTTTTAATCCTAAATAGCTACGGTCTGCATCTAAATCACCCGTAGTGACATCATAGCTTACACGGATATTTAAGTGTTCTGTTACGGCGGCATTAACACCTACACCATAAGTCCAACCAAAACCAGTAAAGTCTTCATCGTAACCATAGCCATCAACATTCGCCGCCATAGATGCAATACCCACTTTGGCATAGGCAGAAAAAATATCATTAATTTGTGCAGTAAATTTAGGTGTGAAGCTTAATGCACCTGCACTAATATCAACATCCTTATCGCCTAAGTCACCAGTGGCAAACAGGTTGGCTTCTAAACCAAACCATTCATTGAAGTTATAGCCACCGTATACGCCTACACCAGTACCGGTTTCTGAACCATCAAAAGCATCAGCTGTGACTCTATTTAATGCACCACCCACATAAAAGCCAGTAGTGTCGGTTGCAGCAGAGACTTGAGTCGCCACAAATGCAGACAATAAAGCAGCGGCAACAATTGATAATTTTTTCATCATAATTCCCTAATGATTTAACGAAAGTATTAAACGGCGTGGATATTACAATAAGCAGATCTGGGGTGTCATCGTTTAAATGAGCAAAACACTAGCCGTACAGCATTTATTCAGCTTGAGTCAAAAACGAAAGCTATAGCTGATATTTATAGAGGGAAATCATACTCACTTTAGACATTATCTTTTTATATCTAAAATCATTAACGGATTTAACTTAGCACCCGCAACAATCCTATAAAACTTGCATATAGCCAACGGATGAGGGAACGACGCCTTCTCACATCCAAACATTCGGATACGACCACTCTGCCAGACGCCACACAAGTAATACGTGTACGCCAAAGAAATAATGGCCAGACATGGACTCGATAAGCTTGGTTAGATATTTCGAAATCAATTTTCTGCGGTAAGTAATAAAGATGTTTACGCAGGACTAACTGACTCCAAGCCCCCACTATCACAGGAGATACGGTACTATCTGCTTGATTTACTATCGAATGTTGCTGTTCCATTAGGAGCGTGATTTCTGCATTCACAGGAATGCTAACGTCAGAAATCACAGATTCGGCTATCAACTCAAAGCGAGTCGATAGCCTATGATAGCGGCATATCAATCGAGTGGAATGATCCCATCTGTGACTTTGCTTCTGCATCCATGCCATAGCTTGCCCTTAATTTATGTTTCGTTTACATCAGGTTTAACCGGATCTTGGTGAATAATCACCTCAGCATCTTCGAAGGCGGCTTTGACTCTTATCCCTGTCGTGTCGGCAATACTGTGGGCTTCATTCAAACTCAAATTGCCATCGAGTTCTAAATGAAATTGAATAAAAACAGTTTTGCCTGCTTGACGAGTGCGTAAATCATGCAGCCCTTGCACCCGTGGATCTTCCATCGCGATTTGCGTGATTTGCTGGCGAGTTTCTTCGTCTAGCTCTCTGTCTAACAAGGCTTGAATTGAGCGATAACCTAAGCCAAAGGCTTGATGACCAATATAAAATGCAATCATTACCGCAAATAAACCGTCAGCCCACCACCAACCGTATTGCGCTAATACTAGTGCCAACAATACCGCACCATTAAGGAATAAATCTGATTTATAGTGCAGCGAATCAGCTTCAACCACAGTACTTTTTGTCGCCGCTAATGCGCGTTTCTGCAACATGACTAAAGCTAACGTCATCACAATCGCTATGATAGAAACAACTACACCTATGGTGGCATTTTCAACCGGAACAGGTGTTAATAGACGCTCGCCACCATAGAAAAGTAATAAAAATGCGGAGCCCATAATAAAGGCGGATTGCGCTAGAGACGCTAACGGCTCAGCCTTACCATGGCCATATCTGTGGTCATGATCCGGCGGCACAAGCGCGTAACGAATGGCAATAAAATTGATAATAGAAGCGAGAGCATCGGCAAAGGAATCCGTCAAAGATGCCAACATACTGGCAGAGCCGGAATAAAGCCAAGCGAACATCTTGATAAGAATAAGGATCAAAGCGGTAGCCACGGAAGCGCGGCTAGCCAGTTTGACCCAAAAATCGTATTGGGAAGTTTGAGTCATAAGGGATCTATCTTGGGAAGCTATGACCCTATTGTATATCAGCTAAGACGCTTAACCGCGAGGTTCTTTACCAGCTTGTGCTTCAAATCGCGCTTTAAACTTAGCTTGCTGCTCTGGTGTCAGCAGATTAAATATTTGATTATGCAGCTTCATACGTTCAATGGCTTGAGTTTGACGCTGCTCTTGCTGCGCACTCATCAGTGCCTTTGCTTGTGTTTCATCAAAACTAGGCGCGCTAATTAAGGCCTGCATCTCAGTGCGATGTGCCAAACGTTCCTCTTTCGTTGGACGATTATCAGCGCGCGTGGCTTTCTGATCGGCAAACAACTTTTTGACGTCAGCTTTCTGGGCATCCGTTAAATCGAGCCCTTCAAACATACGATGCATGCCACCGTGGTCCATATGTCGGCCGCCATGTTCCATGCGGTCGCCTTTATGGAATTCAGATTTAGAGAAGTCGCAGCCAGCATCCTTAGGTGCTGCATTAACTGCCGTCGCGAAAACCGCAGAACTCGCTAGAATGGCAAACAGGCTCGCTTTCAAAGGTGATAATGTTTTCATAGTGTTAACCTCGATGGTTCAACTTTAATATGGCAAGTAATAAGACACAGTGACGACCCTTTTAAGCCGAGTCACTTTCGACCCTTCCAGTCTAACCCCCTATATGTAAGTGAGGACGTTGCCTGAGTAAATCACTGTAAAGTTGCGGCAATAACTCTATTCTTTACTTTGGCTTACATTGCTACACAGCAATTGACATCAAAACAGGTATACTCAGCCAAAGCGCTAAAAGTGCCTATGATAAACAGGCACATGAGGCCACATTACTGAGATTAAGGAACAGTATGAGTCGGATATTATTAATCGATGACGATCTGGGGTTATCTGAGCTACTAGGGCAACTGCTCGAGTTAGAAGGGTTTCAATTAACCTTGGCCTACGATGGTAAACAAGGTTTAGATCTGGCACTGACCGCAGATTACGATCTGATCCTACTCGATGTCATGCTACCTAAATTAAACGGTTTTGAAGTGCTACGCGCACTGCGCCAACATAAACAAACCCCAGTATTAATGTTGACCGCCCGTGGCGATGAAATCGATCGCGTGGTTGGGCTTGAGATAGGCGCCGACGATTACCTGCCAAAACCATTTAATGACAGAGAATTAATTGCCCGTATCCGCGCCATTATTCGTCGTTCGAACTTAACAACCCAAGAAATCCATGCCGCGCCCGCCCAAGAGTTTGGCGATCTGCGCTTAGATCCATCGCGCCAAGAAGCTTACTGTAATGAGCAATTAATCATACTCACAGGCACCGAATTCACTCTGCTGCACACCCTAGCACTGCACGCTGGAGAGTTGATGAACAAGGAAGAGTTAAACGAGAAAGTGCTCGGTAAAAAACTCATGCCCTTCGATCGCAGCTTAGACATGCATTTATCGAATCTACGTAAAAAACTCCCCGAGCGTAGCGATGGTCGGCCAAGGGTGAAAACCATCCGTGGCAAAGGTTATATTTGGCTTCCATAACGGCGGTATCGACTGTGCCTAATCGTTTATTTATCAAATTATTGCTCGGATTTTGGCTTTGCAGCTCGCTAATCATTGCCTTAGTGGGTCTGCTACCATTGCTGCAACAAAATCACGACCGTGCGCCACTGCCACCTCACCTTGAAAAAGTCCTATCGACGATAGCTAAGCGCATTCAAGAAAACCCCGCCTTACTGGAATCCGATTTTCTTCGGCGCTGGGAAAGACACAGAGACATGGAAGGCAAACCTCTGCGGGTCTATCTTGTCAACAGCCAAGGCCAAGTGATCAACACCCACAGGGTGAGTCGCGGTGTGCGCAGCTTTATGCTGATGGCAGATGAAGAAAAACAACCGATTAGCCATCAGTTTAAAGATGAGTTGGTGTTTGGTCCCTATCAATTTAATCTGGGCGCTGAAACCTATTCACTTTATGGTCGCCTACCAGATAACCATCCACGGCCTTGGTTTTTCTTCTTCGCCGAAAATAAGTTATTAACCTTAAGCCTAGCGATTTTCCTTTCGGGATTATTATGTGGCTTGCTCGCGTGGCATTTAGGTAAAGCATTAAATTCACTAAAAAAAAGTGCGAATGCCCTCGCCGAAGGTGACTTAAGTCACCGTGTCGATAAGTCCACCACTCAGCGCAACGATGAAATTGGTCAGCTCGCCACGGCTTTTAACAGCATGGCCGACTCCATCGAAGCTATGGTGAATAATCAGCAGCGGCTCATGGGGGATATTTCCCATGAACTACGCACCCCATTGACGCGGCTACAGTTATCCCTAGCCCTCGCCCGTAAAAAAGGTCAGCAGACCACCGAAACGGAACGCATAGGTTATGAAGCTGAGCAACTCGAAAAGCTTATCAGTGAATTGTTAGAGCTCTCGCGGGTCAAGCTCAGCACTAACGAAACTAAGGTACATTTAGGCTTGGCAGAATCCCTGAGCCAAGTTTTAGACGATGCGGAATTTGAAGCAGAACAGCAAGGTAAAAGCATTACTATCGATATCGATGAAGAAATTGAGTTAGCGCATTTTCCTAAATCACTTTCCCGCGCGATTGAAAACCTGCTGCGTAACGCGATCCGTTATGCCGCAAGCGACATTCACCTGCAGGCGAGTGCGACAGCTGATCAAGTACAAATTACCATAAAAGACGATGGACCTGGCATAGATGCCGCCGAACTCGATGCCATTTTTAAACCTTTCTACCGTCCCGACTCGGCACGACAAAGAGAAAGTGGTGGCTGGGGACTTGGGCTGGCAATCACTGAAGCGGCGATTACCGCCCACAAAGGTAAGATTAAAGCCGAGAACCTTATACCAACAGGCCTTAAAGTGACGATTACACTGCCGAAATAGCCGATATGAAGAACAAGTACAGGAGGCAGAACTAATGGTTTAGTCGTAATTGGCAACACCTCAGTGTTGCCATCGTGTTAAAACGTAGGAAACGGGATTACAGCTTAACTAATACACGTCCGGTGACTTGACCTTGGATAATTTTATTCGCGAAATCAGGCACCTCTGCCAGTGATATCTGCTGACAAGCTTGCTGATAAAAATGTTCGGGTAGTGCTTTAATCACAGCTTCCCACGCCGCTTTTCGCTTCTTAAATGGACAAGAAACGGAGTCGATTCCCAGTAGGCTAACACCCCGTAAAATAAACGGCATAACGGTTGTTGGTAATGCAAAACCACCCGCTAAACCACAGATAGCGGCGGCGCCACCGTATTGCATTTGCGCTAATGCTTTGGCGAGGATCTTGTTGCCAACGGTATCGACCACACCCGCCCAGCGCTGCGCCTCAAGCGGCTTAGCATCCTGTTCAAGTTCACTGCGATCAATCACTTCTGAGGCGCCAAGCTCCTTCAATAAAGGCGCATTCTGTTCAACTCGACCACTGCAGGCGACCACACGATAGCCAGCATTGGCGAGCAAAGTCACCGCCACAGAACCCACACCACCACTGGCACCTGTGACAAGAATATCCCCACTTTGCGGTGTTATCCCAGCCTGTTGCAGCGCTTGCACGCACAACATCGCCGTAAGCCCAGCAGTGCCTATCATCATGGATTTAGCGGCATCACAACCTTGCGGCATGGGCACCAGCCAGTCGGCTTTAACTCGCGCTTTTTGCGCCATACCACCCCAGTGGTTTTCGCCCACGCCCCAGCCCGTCAAAATCACCTGATCGCCAACTTGGTATCTCGCATCAGTCGATTCGCGCACCACGCCCGCAAAATCGATGCCTGGTACCATAGGAAACTGGCGAATGATTTTGCCAGCACCCGTCACAGCTAAACCATCTTTATAATTCAGCGAGGAATAGGCGACATCAACCAAGACTTCCCCTTCTGGCAAATCAGCTTCTGTGATTTGTGAAACTTGAGCAAACGTACGTTTATCTTCTTGCGTCAGTAGTAAGGCATCAAACATAAATCGCTCTCCGAAGGCCAAACCGTATTAAACGATATTCAAAAAGTTACCATAAAAGGCATAGACATCATTAACAAGCAGACTTATTGCTAATAGTAAATGCTGAGATCTAAACAGATTAAAGATAATGACCCAGAGTGATCGAGCGCAAGAGATGGCAAGATCTAGCGTCTTTATTGCTTTAAACTCGCCTGCTGTAAAGCGCCGCTTTGACCCCAGTAGCGGGCAAACTCAGTCAAGGTCATTCCGGCATTATTCGTTAGGTTCGCATCGCATTCTTTCGCGTATAGCCGCTTTACGATAGTGAATTCGGCCTTAATCACTGCGCCCATCATTGCCGTATTACCACGCTTATCTTGCAAACAAGCATTAGCACCATGCTCAAGCAATAAATCCGTTGCAGCCTCTTGGCCGTTATAGGCCGCCACCATTAGCGCGGTATAGGTTTGACTATTTCTCTGGTCAATAGGGAAGCCCGCATCGAGAAAATGCTCAAGCACTGTGATATCGCCGGTACGCGCTGCAGCAAAAAAGTAGTCCACCAGCAATTGTACTTGTGCGGTATCGGGCTCGTCCGTTTGACTGACAGTTGCGGGTGTAACCAATGGCGCTTGAAGCGAACCCGCCCCCATTGCCACCGACATACTCAGGGCCACAATAATCAATAATAAGATAGCAATAGTGTGTTTCATCAATGGCTCCCAGCACAGCTAAAATAGAGATTTAAACAATGAGACGTGACGAAATGCCCGCAAGACGCTCTCTTAAACTGGGCAGAAAAGAGCTTGTTTACGTCTTGCGGGACTTACTGGATTCGGACAGTTAACGCGCAAATCTCTGCGACCAAAACAGTCCTAAAAATAACGACATCAGATTGAACGCTGTTTAACCTCGGCCAGATCACCCTTTACGGCCTTGGTTAAACGCTCACCAAACTCTGGGTCTGCACGATAAAAGTGACTGAGCATCTGATGTTTCACATTGGTATCGTTCACTTTGCCTAAGTCACCGGCCAAGTTAGTGATCAGATCTGCTCTATCTTGCTTGCTCAAGCTGCGATAAAAGACGCCCGCTTGGCTAAAGTTATCCTGCTTGCTAATAGCCGTTTGTTGCACAGTCCCCGTCAGCACAGTTGTTACCGCACGATAACGATTATCTTCGGCCAAGGCTAAATGTACGCTCGGTTGATAGTTCACATCGGACTGGGTATGCCCCATATTGCCCGCACCTTCTTGGTTGTGGTTTGCCACCGCCACTAAGGGTTTATTAATCGGCAATTGCGACAAATTCGCGCCGAGTCGATACAGCTGAGTATCGGCGTAGGAGAACATGCGGCCTTGCAGTAATCTGTCTTCCGAAGGCTCAATCCCAGGGATCAAATTCGATGGCGCAAATGCCGCTTGCTCAGTCTCTTGGAAGAAGTTTGCAGGCATGCGGTTCAGCGTCATAGTGCCCACTTTTTGTTCTGGCACATCTAGCCACACCTTAGTGGCGTCTAACGGGTTGTAATCAAACTTATTAAGCTCAGTCGGGTCGAGTAATTGAACGTACAGATCCCACTTAGGATAGTTACCCTTGTTGATCTCACTATAAAGATCATCAGTTAAATGGTTAAAGTTTTGCCCTTGGACTTTAACCACTTCATCGGGTCGTAAGCCTTTAACACCTTGCAGACTCTTCCAGTTAAATTTCACGTATTTAACTTGGTTATCTCGATTCACAAATTTGTACGCATGCACACCGAAACCGTCCATTTCACGATAACTGGCAGGTACACCTAAGTTACTGTAAACCTGAGTCAACATATGGGTTGAACCCGCTTCGTGACTGAAAAAATCGAAGAAACGATTCGGATCTTGCATATTGGTCACTGGCGATGGTTTGAGTGAATGCACCATGTCAGGAAACTTGATCGCATCGCGAATGAAGAATACGGGTAAGTTATTACCCACTAAGTCCCAGTTACCTTGGTCCGAATAAAATTTGGTCGCAAACCCTCGGGGATCACGCAGCGTTTCTGGCGAACCTTTCGAGTGAATCACGGTAGAAAAGCGCACAAATACGGGCGTCACTTTACCTTTTTGTGCAAAGGGTGCAGCTTGGGTTAGGTTACTAAAATCGCCACTCGATACAAACTCACCATGGACACCTGTGCCTCTGGCGTGGACGACACGCTCAGGAATACGTTCACGGGCAAAGCGTTGTAGCTTCTGGATAAGCTGCACATCTTGCAATAACACGCTGCCATTACTGCCCGCTGTGGTCGAGTTTTGGTTATCACCCACAGGTGCACCATTGTCACGTGTCAGGGTATTTGTTGGTAAAGTTTGAGCCTGTACATTCAATGTCAGACCCATAGAAATAATTAAAAGGCTTTTAGTAAGATGCATAACAGTTCCTCTTCTATGCATAACGCCAAGCTCTTTTCTGCCTGCCCGCAGTATAGTTCTGAATTTGTGATTAGAAGAAGCGATCTTTATCGATTATATCAATCAATAAAACCTATTAGACATAAATTGGCAACAACAAAAAGTCACATTGTCAGATACTGAAGCTAGAGATTGTAGACTAAAACCTCTCGGTTTTAGTCTATTGCGAAGTGGATAAACATGGGGTGGTTAGGAGATATTTGGCGATTAATTGAGCTTCGTAACAAGAGCCGTAAGCTAGCATTAATCCTTAAGCCCCATCTGTTTTAATCGACGGTACAAGGCATTACGGCTGATCCCTAAACGCTTAGCGCATTGGCTCACATTGCCATTACAGGCTTGGTATGCCTGCAGCACATTGCTATAAATCGCCTCATTTAGGGAATCCGATTGAACTTTTGTGACATTCGGCTCTACAGCGAACTTACCACTTGGCAGGGGTGATGCAGAAGGTTGACCACTTACCTCCTTAAATTCATCACATAAAGATTCAGCTTGTAACAGGTCTCCTTTTAACGGCTCGCATGTGAGTTTGGCCGCCAGATAATCGGGTAAATGTTGCCAATTGAGGGTATTGTCTCCTTCTGCCATCAAGCAAGCGACTTGCATGAGGTTATCCAGCTCACGCAAATTCCCCGGCCAGTCGTATTGCATCATTTTCCCTAACAGTTCTGGGCAGATATCCTGCGCGGCGATACGATGTTTACGATGCAATTTATGGATAATACGCTCGATATCCAGCCGCTCCCGCAGCGCAGGCAAACGCACTTGTAGACCATTTAATCGATAGAATAAATCCTGTCGAAACAGCCCTTGAGTCACCTGTTGTTCTAAATCCATATGGGTCGCGGCAATGATTTGAATATCAACTTTAAAACTTTGATTACTGCCAACGGGTACCACTTCGCGCTCCTGCAGTACCCTCAGTAAACGACTCTGGGCCGCCAGCGGCATTTCACCGATCTCATCTAAAAATAAAAAGCCGCCGTGAGCTTGGCGAATTTTACCGATAAATCCAGTGCGGTTTGCCCCAGTAAAAGCGCCTGCCTGATAACCAAAAAGTTCAGATTCGACTAATTCGGCGGGCAATGCGGCGCAGTTCACTGCCACTAAAGGCTCGGTGCGACGCGCACTCTGGGCATGGAGCTTTTTAACAAACTGCTCTTTACCGACGCCCGTTTCTCCGAGCACTAGCAGCGGAATTTGCTTGGTGATAACCTTATTGGCATGTTGCCAAGCGCGTTCTAATAGAGGATCGCGAAACCGAACCCCCAATTGATTGAGCGATTTATTGCTAATCGCAACTCGACCCTTGGCGCTGGGAATATTTAAGGATTGAGTCTGTAAATGCAAAGCTAAATGTTGATTAAAGCCACCCGCACGGCTCCAATTATCGCCTAAGTACTGTTCGACGGCATCGCCCACCTTGGCATGATTAAGCAATTGTTTCGCCATGGGATTACAACCCACGATGCGACCATCACTATCGGCAATCACTATGCCCTGCCAACCCGAATTCAACAGATTTGGCTGCGCCGCTAAATCGATTCGATAATGACTATCGGGCAGATGGCACAAAAGCGCGATCTCGACCTGCTGCGCCAAACTGGACACTAACATCAGCGTCTGCTGGGTGTGCCTTTGCTGCTCGCTGGTGATATCAATCACCCCGAGCATCTCACCTTGGGGGGAAAATATCGGGCAAGCAGTGCAACTCATAAAACGGTTCTGGCGAATAAAATGTTGCTCACCCACCACAGATACTGCTTGTTTGGCGGTAAGTGCCGTCCCTATCGCATTGGTGCCCTTGTGCTGCTCAAGCCAATTCACCCCGATATCCAAAGCCACGTCCGCCAATTTTGTGGAGTAGCGGCTCACGCCCCAGTGCCTAAGCACATAACCCTCGGCATCGCTGAGCAAGAGTCGGCTATTAGAATGCGCCATCAACTGATTGAACAAAGGCAAGGCATGGGATTGCACTAATGCGATGAGCATTTGATATTGCTCATGTTTCTGCTTTAGTTCACTGGCATCGAGCCTAAGCTCTTGGGGTAACTGAAACTCAGACAAGCCAGCGCCAATGCTGCGCTGCCACGAATCGGCCAACCACGCCTGTGTCGATGGTAAATGCGGTTTAACTGTCATAGCCGTGCGCCCCCGAGCTGTGTTCCGTTTCGGCACACTTGAGTGTACCGATCGATGACAAAGTGACCACAGGACACACCTCACTCCCTGAGTGCCCATACTTTTTCAAATCTGCAAAATTAGCTTTTCATCATACTGTTAGCACAACAAGTGTACAACTCTTGCCAGTTTGGCACTCTCCTTGCGATGCACCTTAGGTATGCAAGTCTCAAGTGTTACGTTAGAGAACACTAAGCTAATCAACAAGAAGGAATGATTCTATGATTTATGCTCAACCCGGAACCGCAGGCGCAATCGTTAACTTCAAAGAAAAATACGCTAACTTTATCGGCGGAAAATGGGTCGCCCCAGTCAATGGCAAATACTTCGACAATCGCTCCCCCGTGAATGGCCAAAACTTTTGCCAAATCCCACGCTCCGATGCCCAAGATATTGAATTAGCATTAGATGCCGCCCACGCAGCCAAAGAAGCATGGGGTAAGACCTCAGTCACCGAGCGTTCAAACCTGTTACTGCGCATTGCCGATCGGGTCGAGCAAAACCTCGAATATTTAGCCGTCGCCGAAACCTGGGAAAACGGTAAAGCGGTGCGTGAAACCTTAAATGCCGACTTGCCCTTATTCGTCGATCACTTCCGCTACTTTGCGGGTTGCATCCGTGCACAGGAAGGCAGCGCCGCCGATATCGACGGCAACACAGTCAGCTATCACTTCCCAGAACCGCTGGGCGTGGTCGGGCAGATCATTCCTTGGAACTTCCCGCTCTTGATGGCGGCATGGAAAATCGCCCCTGCGCTGGCGGCGGGTAACTGTGTGGTACTCAAACCTGCGGAGCAAACACCAGTCTCGATTCTGGTCTTGCTCGAACTGATTGAAGACCTATTACCTGCGGGTATTCTTAACGTAGTCAACGGCTTTGGCGCGGAGGCGGGACAAGCATTGGCCACCAGCAAACGCATCGCTAAATTGGCATTTACGGGCTCCACCGAAATTGGCTATCACATTTTAAAATGCGCCGCCGAATCCTTAATTCCATCGACCGTTGAGCTTGGCGGCAAGTCGCCCAACGTGTTTTTTGCCGATGTGATGGACCATGAAGACGAATATTTAAATAAGGCCGTCGAAGGTATGTTGCTGGCCTTCTTTAACCAAGGCGAAGTCTGTACTTGCCCATCACGGGTGTTAGTCCAAGAGTCGATTTTCGATCGCTTTATCGAGAAAGTACTCGCCCGTGCGCAAACCATTAAGCAAGGCGATCCATTAGATACCGACACTCAAGTTGGCGCTCAAGCCTCTAAAGAACAGTTCGATAAAATCTTAAGTTACTTAGCCATAGGTAAGGCTGAAGGTGCGCAGGTGCTACTGGGCGGCACACTTTGCCAACTCGATGGCGGCCAAAGCGAAGGTTATTACATCAGCCCGACGATTATGAAAGGCCACAATAAGATGCGTATCTTCCAAGAGGAGATCTTCGGCCCCGTCATTTCAGTCACCACCTTTAAAGATGAAGCCGAAGCCTTAGCGATCGCCAACGATACTGAGTACGGCCTAGGCGCTGGTGTGTGGACACGGGACATGAACAGGGCTCAACGTATGGGACGCGGTATTCAAGCGGGCCGCGTTTGGATTAACTGTTACCACGCCTATCCTGCCCATGCCGCCTTTGGTGGATACAAAAAATCCGGTATTGGCCGCGAAACCCATAAGATGATGCTCAACCACTATCAAAATACTAAGAATCTCTTGGTGAGTTACGATGTGAATCCTTTAGGTTTCTTCTAAGGTTTTGGTGCTCAAACAAGCTGATGTGAGGAAGCTTTTATTAGGTTTTTAAACGTCTTTGTAAGCAAGCTTATAAAACTTTCCGCATGAGTAATAGATACAAGTGATAAACATGAAAGGGCGAATAGCCCTTTCTTTTTTAACTGAATTTAATTCAAACCTCACTCAGTTTATATTATCAATCCGCGCTAAACGCTGAGCTAATTCAGCAAGAGATGAGGCTGTTTGTGGATCGCTTTGGGGATCGACAACTTCAACCAGTTTAAGTTTTGGCTGAAAAGGTAACCAAGAACTGCCCGTTGTCATCACTAAATCCAGCACAAACTGACCGTAATAGTGCAACCTCAGTCGGTTATCCGTCATAGGCCAATGGGCATAAAGCAGAAAAGAATCGTACATTTGCGCCAAAGAGGTTGTCGCAATGAGCTTAAACCCTTCATCAAGCAGACTAAACTCGGTCGATTCTTCGAAGGGACAATCAAAAGAAGTGATGACCAAATACCCCGAGGTTTTATTGGGTAAAACGCAGCGATATTGACCTTCAATCACTAGCCCTGCAATAAAGGAGTGAGTAGGTTGGCTATTGAAATACAAAGGTATTTTCAGTGGATTAAGCTCAAAGCCATCAGTACGTGCTGTTAGCAGTGAAAATGCCGTTATCGGCTGCATCTCTTACCCCACTTATCTCGCCTACCTATTTCGCCTACCTATCCGCGAAAACACACGTCACGCGGCTCTTGCAAATTCAAATCACTAGGACTGACGGCTTTTCCAATAACAGCCCAGTAAGATCAAATAGCCGACAAAATACGCCACGAGATCGAGTGGATCAAAATGGCTACCTATCACTATTCGCGCCAAACGATTTCCGCCCAAGCCCAGCTTATCGACTAAGCCCCAATATTGGCCAAACTCGATAGCAAAGGCAAACAGCAATACCGAAAACGCCAACCAAGGAGTTTGAAAAAAACGCTTCATGCCCTCGCCTGTGTTTTGTGCTAGGGACTTTTCTGCTGGGCTGTCAACCGGAACGACAGCCCGCACCATACAAAACAGTAAGATCACCACCAATACATCACCCACAAAACCACGAATAAAACCCGCAGGTGCATATAAAGCGATTAAGACTTCAGTCAAAAATAATAAAACGGCATAAATACAAAAGGATTTACGACTCGGATTGCGGCTGATAAAAGCGCGAATAACGGCGGTAGACATAAATAAGTTAATCCCTAACTTCACTCGATTGAGGTGGAAGAATCTACCGTAATACCAATAGGTTAACAAGTGAGTTCTCGTTGACATTTAAGGCTCACCACCCGAGCAAGCGCGCCACTCAAACCCATCAATTCGACAAATGTTCGCGCCTCAAAATTTAAGCGAGGTTTAAGTTTGGGTTAAGTAGCCTACACCTAAACCCACTTAGGAGCGTCACACCATGTCATCAAACACACTGCAAACCATCAAAGTCTGGGACCTGTTGATCCGCATATTCCATTGGTCACTCGTCGGCTTTTTTACCTTAGCCTACCTCACTGAAGGCGAAGACGAATGGATGACCATCCACAGTTACGCAGGTTATAGCATCTTAATTTTACTGGTGTTTCGCCTGCTGTGGGGCGTGATGGGTACCCACAATGCGCGCTTTAGCAACTTTATCACTCGCCCTAAAGAAGTGCTGGTGTACATCAAAGGACTCGTCACGGGCAAAGCCAAAGACTACATAGGCCATAACCCCGCTGGGGCAATGATGATAGTGGCCTTGATTGCCAGCATAGCCATCACGGGATTCTCAGGCATGGCTCTGTACGCAACCGACGGACACGGCCCATTAGCTACGAGCTTTTTCGCCACTTGGCCCGAAGGCGCCATAAAAGAAGTCCATGAATTCTTTGCCAACTTCACCGTGTTCCTTGTGGTCATCCATGTTGGCGGCGTCATCGTCAGCAGCCTGTTACACAAAGAAAACTTAGTCAGAGCCATGGTCACGGGCAAGAAACAACGCCCTGTGGAACAAAAAGATTAATCCATTAGCCATTTTGCTTAGCAATAAGATATCCAGCCCAAAAGGAATGCCCTATGAACAGATTAACCAAACACACGAATAAAAGTCGCCTTGCTATCGTCGCGATTTCCACCTTGCTGCTGACTAGCCTTAGCGTTAGCGCCGCCAACAGTAAAGTGCAAAGCCTGCCTCTTAGCGCCGAGCGTATTGGCACTCAACTGCAACGCTATCAAGCCCAAGGCGCAGGACCCTTTAGCGCCGCCGCAGGACAAAAGCTTTGGCTACAGGACATGGACGGTCGCAGCTGCGCCAGTTGCCATACCGCCAAAGTCACCGACATGGGCATGCACCAAAATACCCGTAAACCCATTGACCCTATGGCGCCGTCGATTACCGCAGATCGGTTAACCGACTCAGCCAAAATCGAGAAATGGTTTACCCGTAACTGTAACTGGACCTTTAAACGCGACTGCACGCCGCAGGAAAAAGGCGATGCCTTACTCTGGTTAAGCCTGCAATAACCGCCAAATGTCGACCGTATCACTCATTCAATTAGCTCATTTAATTAGCTCATTTAATTAGATCAATTAATTTCAATACCTTCCACAGAAGGTAACGGCACAAAAAGGAAGATGTCATGACTCAACAAGCACACCCTATTAGCTGGCTCCTCGGCTCATCACTCACAGCCGCGGCATTAGCCATTGGCGTTATCGGCATCAGCCTAACCTTAACTGGCACAGGCTATGCGGACGATGGCCGCGAGCTCAGCCGCGCCATTCCACAGAATGCGGAATACACGGCGGAATGTGGTAGCTGCCACATGGCTTATCCCGCAAACTTACTCCCCGCCGACAAGTGGCGCGCCATTACCGCAAATCTTGATAATCACTTTGGTGACAACGCCAGTCTAGAACCTCAAGTCACTGCCAGAATTGAGGAATATCTGGTTCAACATGCAGCGCAAAATGGTAAGGTGATGAAAAACAGCACGCCGCTGCTCGTAGGTTCTGGGCCGCAGAAGATCACAGAACAGGCATTTTTTATTCGCAAACACGATGAGATCCCAAGACGTATGGTGCAAGATAACCCCAAAGTCGGCTCATTCAGTCAATGCAGCAATTGTCACAACCTCGCAGAGAAGGGCATATTCGATGAAGATACCGTTAATATTCCTGGCTTTGGCCGTTGGGATGATTAGCAGCCCCAGCTGCAATGCCCACGACGATGATCTTTCCAGCAAGGTGGTCGAGTGGGTTAAGGAGGGCAAAGTTTTGCCCTTCGACACCATAATGCAACGCTATGAATCACGGCTAAAGGGACGGTTACTCGATCTCGAAGTCGAGCAGAAACATGGTCGTATCATCTACGAGCTCGAAATCCTCCGCGAGGATGGCATAGTGTATGAAATCAAGATTGACGCCAAAACCGGCGAGTGGCTAAAGGAAAAGGTCGACTGATGCGTTTGCTATTGATTGAAGATGATACCGATCTGGTCGCGCGCCTCATTCCCGCCCTTAACAAGGCGGGTTATACCGTCGAGCACGCCGATAACGGTATTGATGGCGCCTTTTTAGGCGAAGAAGAAAACTTCGAAGCCGTGATCCTCGATCTCGGTTTACCCGGCAAACCCGGTTTACAAGTCCTCGGCCAATGGCGACAAAAAGGCTTAGCCATGCCAGTGCTGATCCTCACCGCACGTGATGCGTGGCACGAGCGGGTCGACGGCCTCAAGGCGGGTGCGGATGATTACCTCGGTAAGCCTTTTCACATTGAAGAACTACTCGCAAGGCTCGAAGTGTTGATCCGCCGCCACTTTGGCCGTGCCGACAATATGTTGCAGCATGCAGGCGTCTCCCTCGATGTCGACAAACAAGCCGTCACCAATGTTGATGGTGAAGTGATAGAACTGACTAAGATTGAATATCGTCTGCTGCATTACTTAATGGTCAATCCCAGCAAGATCGTCTCTAAGTCAGAGCTCAGTGAACGCATTTACGAAGAAGATCAAATCAAAGACAGCAATGTCATCGAAGTGTACGTCAACCGCCTGCGCCAACGCTTAGGCAAGGATTATATCGAAACCCGCCGCGGCCAAGGTTATCGACTCAAGGAGTAAAGGCGTGTATTCACTCAAGGGTTATCTGACGCGCAATCTGCTGATCACGCTCACCTTTGCCATGGTGCTGTTATTGTATTTTCTATACCAAGGCATCCAAATATTAACCCAAGACTTTGTCGCTTCGCGTCTACAACACGATGCCGACAGTCTGATCTCCGCCCTGAATCATAATCCCGATGGCACATGGGCGCTCACCACCGATCGCTTGCCCAATGTGTACCACAGGGTTAATTCTGGGCATTATTTTGCAATTCAAATCGGCGAGCAAACCCTGCGTTCACGATCCCTTTTCGACCATAACGTGAACATGCCAAAACTGACCGCTGGTGAGCAACACCAAGCCACTGAGTTTGTCAGCAAAGAACACTGGCTGATGTTCAGTCAGGCCGTTATCAAAGATGATCAATTAGTTACTCTGTGGGTGACAGAAGATATTAGCTCGCTTGAACAAACCCAAGTGCAGTTTTTAGCCTTTGCCAGCGCAGCCGTGTTGCTCACGATTGTTATTCTATTAATAGCACAGTATCAATTACTTAAACGCGGTTTTAAACCTTTAGAGCAGATGCCAGAAGCTATCCGGCAAATGCGCACCCAAGGGCAAGAAATCAATCCTGACCAAGTGCCAAGCGAGATAGTCCCACTGATCGAAGAGATAGATCGTTTAGTCAATCAATTGGGCCAGCGAGTACAACGCTCCCGTAATGCCTTGGGTAACTTAGCCCACGAAATGAAACGTCCGTTACAAGGGCTGCAGTCCTACCTAGAAAGCCTTCCACCTGAACAGCAAAGTGAGGGCGGCAAGGTGCTCGCAAACCTGCACCACATCATCGAGAGAGAGCTTAAGCGCACTAAGATTGTCGGCCTGTCCACTCCAGGGCGTTATACCGTGCTCGATGACGATCTTGCGCCGCTAATCAAAGTAATGCAGCGTATTTACCCAGACCGCATTATTCACAGCGATTACGCGAGCGGTTTAGTGATGCCGTTTGATCGGGATGACTTACTCGAACTCTTAGGCAACTTGCTGGATAATGCCTGCAAGCATGGCCGCAAGAACATTGAGATCCGTATTAGTCAGCAGAACGTGCCAACCACAGGCTATGGGATAGAAGTGAGTGATGATGGCGAAGGCGTCTCCGATGCCGCGCTGTCAGTTATCATTGAGCGCGGCATTCGACTAGATGAAAGCATCCAAGGCCATGGTTTAGGATTGTCTATCTGCAAAGATATCGTCGACAGTTATCAGGGCGAACTCAGTTTTAGCCACGCGAAACAGGGTGGACTCGAAGCCAGCATATTTCTGCCGATCCCAAGTTAAGCGGTATACTCAGCCAAACCGTGCTTAATTAATCCTGTCGCCAAATCATTCAGACCAGCGAACGGACTTAAGTATTCGCGCCATAATGTCGCACCATGAAGCCCTTTGCATAACACAAGCCCAGAGATTTATATGAAAGTTATCGACCTAAAATCTGCCCCGCAACACATTCCACAATTGGCGGAGTGGCATCATCAAGCATGGGCACATTTGAGTTCTGCGGATGCTTCAGTCACTACGTTGATTGAGGAAATGAACGAGTATTTAACTGACGCCGCCATCCCCAAGATGTTTATCTGCGAACAGGCAAATCAAGTGATGGGATCATCTTCATTAATCATCGCAGATATGGACAGCCGAACTGACTTAAGCCCGTGGCTCGCCAATGTGTATGTGAATGCAGACCATCGAAATAAAGGATTAGGTAAGTTGCTAGTCAATGCCGTCGTTGAGCATGCTAGAGCGATTGGTTTACAGAAAATCTATTTGTTTACTGCAGATAAAGCCGATTTTTATCGAACGCTGGGTTGGTCAATGATTTCACTGGAAGATTATAAAGGCGAGATGGTCACGATTATGGAGTATAAATTGAGTCAGCAAAGTTGCTAAGTTAAGAGAGCAAGCTCCACGACGGACGTCGTGAAGCTGTACATGCGGGCTAAATATCTAAATGTGATATCCAATACTTAGCGACAAGCCGATGGCTTTAGTCAATTTCAATATCCACACCGAAACGATTGGATAGTTGGCGTTGCTCGTGCAGAATTTCAATTCGGCGGCGAGTGTCTTGGGTCAACTTGTCTTTGAGACGCAAACCACTGGTAATGGCGGCTTTTTTGGCTTTCTTGCTCTTCATCGGTAAATCAGTTGTCGTTGCATCCGTAGGACTCTCGACGGCTTGAGATTCGATAGACATAGCTAACTCCTTTAATTAGAACCTTAAATAGGCTCTTCCAGTAAATCCCTGCTCTAGACGAAAAAACAGGTCATCTATAATGAGTCAATTCGCCATTCACTATTTAAGTAACAGATAATTTGGCGACTCATAAACTTACGGTCCATATCATTCATCTAAGCCAACAAGATTAAATACATGCTGATAGGATGAAGATGATCGAGACATAAGGTCGAAATGAAAAACTGAGTATTGATTGACTTCATCGACGCAACAGAACCCTAACGAGTCCTAAATTTCACGGCGACAAAGCGGCATAACATAGGTAGAGAAAGAACAGGTAGTAATGCAGAAAGGTTGGTAAGCTCGAGCGGCAAAGCGCTGCTGCGCAACAATTAGGCTACGCAACAGTACTACATCTAGCCTAGATTTACGACTTATATGGCATAGCGCCGAGGTAATCTTTCTTGCCAATTTCAACACCGTTGTGGCGCAAAATCGCGTAGGCTGTTGTTACATGGAAGTAAATGTTCGGAATAGCATGCTCAATGGCAAACTCATAACCTGTAAGATATTTTCCTTCCCATCGTGGTTGTGAGACATGGATCGTGGCCGCATTAGCAAAATCATCCGCTTTAAACGTTGCTAAATAATCCAAAACTGAGCTAATACGCGCTTGCAACTCAGCCAGCGTCGTCTCACTATCATCATGCTTTGGCACTGTATCTAAGTTATCAGTCAAACGTGCTACGCCAATTTTGGCAGTATCACAGGCAATTTGAACTTGGCGAATAAGATTGAATTGATCCGGCGCTAAACGTGAGTTTAATAGCACCGCCATATCAACTTTCTTGAGGTTTGCGAAGCATTCGCCTTTTTCAAGAATAACGCTTAAATTTTTCAGCATCTTGCTAAATTGTACAACCGTTAAATCATAAAGCATGGCATAGACCTCATTGATGGACGCTACAAAACTGCAGCACTTAAGACGATCTTGGGGCAAATTACTCAATTTCAATCATTCTTGGAATTTAAGTATCTGCTTAATAATAAATACTTCAATATAAACGATATTAAGTCAATTAGGACGAGAAAAAGATAGACGTTACCAGTAGGGATAGGGCGTCAGCTACAAGCCAAGAGATTAAAATTATCTCGGACTGATCCGAATAACAATAACGTACACTCGTAGGAATTGGGATGGCCGGCTATGACGATAACCATTTGAGCGATAGCATCACTGGGACGGATTATCCACA